>JAGWZS010000120.1 GCA_018971905.1 Rhodospirillales bacterium
TAGGCCATATCAAAAGGCGGGTCCTGGCGCATCAGCACCACATCCATGCCGCCAAGATCGGCCACATGCTCCGGCCCGAACGTATAATGCGCGCCTTCAACGGCTTGCACGCTCACCGGCTTCACCCGCGCCTTCAGCACCGCATCCTCCAGCCACATATGCGGCACCTCGTAATGCCAGAGCTTGTGGCCGCGGCCTTGAGCTTCCAGCATCAGCGCAAAGGTCGAATCGCCGGTAATGTCGATACCGTGCAGCGGGTCCATCTGCACGGCGATATTCAGAGACGCCATTTCATCCTCACTTCAAGCCTGCGCAGGCTATCAGGAGGCAGCCCCTTGCTCCAGTGCCGCGGCGGTGGTTGGCTTTTCCAAGCTTTGCATACAGCTCTCGGGGTTGTCTCCCGCGTCCGGTATCACGGCTGCCACGCGGGGTATGCCTTGCGCATCCGGGTAAAGAAACACATTCATCCCGCAGCTCGCCGAATGGTAAAGCCAGACCTGCGCTGGCCCGTCCACCCGGCGCAGCAACGGCGCACCCAAATCCGCGTCAAGCACTTGTGGCGAAGAGCCTTGCAGGGCCTGTACCGACACGGGCAACGCGTTATCAGTCAGCGAGGTTTGCGGGGCTGGAGCCGTGCAGGCGCTGAGCAAACCAAGCGTGGCCGCGCACATTACACTCGTGAAAGCCGGCCACTTTGCCATGAAGCCTCAAGGTTTTAAAATTTGCCCATTTCCCCATAACAAATTCAAAATGCGCTGGCACCGGGCAGAATCGCTTATCAACAAATTTTTTTGCCGCGAGCCGCCTGTTCGCGATCACATTTCTTTCAAAACGGCGCCTTATTCATGCCTTTGTTACCAGGCAACCTGCGCAGTATGAACAGGCGTCCAGCCTGTGACATGAAAAGGGTAAAGATATGCCTGCCAATATGCTGAAAACCGAAGCTCAACTTCGGACCGCCGTGATCGACCGGTTGATCGCCGCCTCTTTGAGCGACGGCAAACCCGCGCGTGAGGCAACGCTGGAGCGCTGGCGCTCGCTGAGCACCAAGCCCGCACAGACCAGCGAAGGCCAGGCCGCCTGATACTGGCTTGTCGGCACAATCTGGCGGCCCTGTGCGGACGCCCCACATTGTAGCCGGCCTTTCTGGGGCCGGGTTTTATCGGGTTTCCTTAAATATCGCGTTATTTCCCTGCCGACAGAAACTAGCGCTTGGCCGCTAGGCGGCAGGCCCTATATTTCCTCCAGCCTATCGTGCTGGAGGATAAACTCGAATGAGTGCCATTAATGAAACAGAATTTCCGTTCACCCTGAGCGACGCCGAATGGCGCCAGCGCCTGACGCCGGATCAATATGCCATTCTGCGGGAGCACGCGACGGAGGCCCCCGGAAGCTGCGCCCTTAATTACGAGAAGCGGGCAGGCAGCTTCAGCTGTGCCGGCTGCGGCCAGACCCTTTTCGTGGCGAACACCAAATTTGAAAGCGGCACGGGCTGGCCGAGTTTTAACGACCCGGTTGAAGGCGCCATCGGCACCAATGTCGACCGGAGCCACGGAATGATTCGCATCGAGGCCCATTGCAGTAATTGCGGCGGCCATCTGGGCCATGTGTTCGAAGATGGCCCGCCGCCAACCGGCCTGCGCTATTGCATCAATGGCCTTGTCCTGAATTTTCATCCGGCGGGCTGAGGTCTCAGACGGCACAGCCAGCGTCCGCGCAATAAAAAACCTGCCTTGCTTTGCAAGGCAGGTTTTTTTGAATTCAGCTTGATCAGACGAAGCTGATAACGTGACCGCTGCCGCTGACGGAAAGCTGCGAGGTGGAAACACCCTTGAGCGTGATCTGCGTGCCGTCGCTGAGCAGGATGCTGGTGCCACCGCCGCCAAACGCCGCCTGCATTGTGTCGAAGGTGGGGGCATTCGGGCCAAACCCGGTATTATCGATCAAATAGATATGATCGCTGGCACCAAAGTCGGTAATGGTAAGGCTGCTGCCCCCCAAAGTGGCCAAGCCGCTGCCGGTGGAAACCGCGCCCAGTATGTCATAAACGTTAGAGGCGCCCGTAACGGTGGAGCCGGTCAGGGTCGTCGCGGTCAGATTGCCCAACAGGAAGTCCTGCGCGCCAGAGCCGCCAGCAGAAACCACGTCGCCTACTGCGGTGGTCATGCCGATGCCAACATTCTCCAGGCCAACCTGGAACACGTTATTAACACCGCCACCGATCAGGGTTTCTGCGCCCACACCGGTATAGAGGTAGTTCTGATTACCACCAGCAATCAGCGTATCGCTGGCGCCGCCGCCAACCAGCGTGGAATCACCGGTGCCGCCATTCAGCAGGTTGAACCCGCCACGGCCACCCACGAAGTAGCCGCCGCCGCTGCCGCCAAAGGCGGTTACCGCATTCACGGCGTAGATGTTGCCACCGCCAGCCGTGGTATAGGAGCCGGAGTAGATGGTCTGCGCCGCGCTGGAGTTGTTAATGAAGTCCAGGCTGCCGCCGGCGTTGGTAAGGAACACCACAGAAGCCTGCGAACTGTCGGACGCCGTAACGGTTGCGACATCGGCACCGCCCACATACACGCGGGTCGTTGCATTGCCGACGGTGTTAATCACCTCGTTATGGGTCGAGGCGGACGCAAAGGTCAGCGTGTCGTTGCCGGCGGAGGTAACCGTCTCAGCCGCATCTTTGGCGTAGACCGAGTCGTTGCCGCCCGCGGCAAAAATCGACCCGGCGCCGCCGCTGACCGAATACGCAACATTGCTGCTTGCCCCGAACAACGCAGCGCCTGTGGCGGAGCTGCCGCTGATGGAGAGGCTGCCTGGAGCCTGCACAACCAGAGTGGTCGCAGCGGAGTTAACCGTTACGACACCAGAGAACGTGCCCGATACAGAAGCACCGGTGCTATCGGTATTGGTGATTTCCTCCAGGAAATTACCACCAGAACCCGCAACGCTGCCACCCGTGCCGGCGGCGTTCAGATTTTCAAAACCTGCAGTGGCTGCGGCAACAGACCCGGAAACACCGCCCAGATATGTCTACAGAAGAGAGTTAACGGTCGCGCCCAGCGACGAAGGAACACTGAGCACACCCGAATGGATATTCGCCGTACCACCGCCCGCGACTGTTAGATATGACGTACCGCTCATCAGTTACCCTCACTTTCCACCGTTATCCTGGCCTTAGCGTTGCAGTGCAGTAAAATCAAGCAATAAGCAGCGTCAAAACCCTTAAATTCTTATTGCAAGCGCAACCATCGGAGGTAAATTTTTCGTTATTTGTATCATAAATTGTATATTATTTTTTATTGTCAACAAAGATTGTTATTGTAACAATTCTTGCCAGCCATGTTTAACTACGTTTATGCAACACATTGACTTAAATAACAGTATTTGTATATATAATGCGTATTATATAACTTTATTCTATAATTTTTTATAAAAATTAGTTTTTGAAATTTTATCCACCAACCTCCCTCACGCTTTCTGTTGCGACGCCAAAATCTGTGTTACTTTTATTAATCCCCGCCCAAACTTACTCACCTGAAACCTCGCGGCGGCGGCGGTCCAGTTCCTCGCTATAGCGGCGCAGCGCATATTGCTCGGTCAGCAGCCCCAGCACCTGCCGCGTGTCCGGCCCGTCGAGCACTGCCAGGGCGTCTGCCTCGGCACTCTCAAACGCCGCCAAAGCCTCCTTCACCGTCATGCCAGGCAGCAGAAAATGATCCTGATGGTGCAATATATCCTGCACACAACGATGCTCTCCCGTTACGGTCGCTGCCTCGGCGGGGTAGGCAATGCCCGCATATTGCTTGTTCGCATCCACCACCACGGCCCGCTGCGTTGCCCCCAGCGGCACTTCCTGGCGGAACACATCAAGGCTCGTCTCCGGCCGTACCGTCATTGACACAGCCCGCATCATGCGCCCCACGGTCAGGGCCTGAATCCAGCCTACATCCATGGCGGAGCGTATCTGCTCTCCGCGCAGATGAAACCGCCAAGTGGCGAAGGAGTAGCCAAACAGCCGACGCACGGTAATGGTGGCGGCGATGGCAGCGGCCAGCACCGCCATTGTCACCGCGAAATTCTGTGTGCTCTCCAGTGCCAGAAAGGTCATGGTCATCGGCCCGCCGATGATCGCCGCGGCCACACCGCTCATGCCCACAACCGCGTAAAACCCCACCGGCATCGGTGGCACAAAAGGCAGGATGCTGATGACCCCCGCAAACACCTTCCCGAACATCGCCCCCAGAAACAGTGACGCGAAGAACAAACCACCACGGAACCCCGCCCCGATGGAAAACGCCGAGGCAACAGACTTGGCCAGCAGCAGCCCCAGCGCCACCAGAAACGGAAACCGCACATCTATATAGGTATGCAAAGCGGAATGCCCGGAGGACATCGCCTGCGGCGTCACGCAACCCAGCAACCCCACCACCGCGCCGCCTAGCAAGGGCCGCAACCAAACGGGTATGCCACTGCGCCGGAACCCCGCCTCGATCAGCGTCACCCCGCGCATGATCGCGATTCCCGCGATACCGCAGGCAATGCCTTCGATCAGAATAATCCCATAGGTGCCATCCGGCACATCCACCGGCAGAGTCACACTCAAGGGCGGTGTGCTGAACCCCAAAACCTGCACGGTCAGCGTGCCAAGCAGCGCGGCGATAACCACAAAAGGCAGAGTCGCCACGGAGTAAATGCCTATAACCAGTTCAATCCCGTAAAAAGCACCGCAGAGTGGCGCGTTAAACGCCCCGGCGATGGCGGCACCCGCGCCGCACCCCACAAGCGTGCGCAAATCATTCCGCCTGAGCCGGAAATTCCGCCCCAGCCAGGAGGCTATGCCCGCACCCAGCTGGGCATAGCCCGCCTCCATACCCACCGAGGCGCCAACGCCATTGGACCAGGCGGTTTGCGCTGCCACGATAATCGAATCCGTCAGCGACATGCGCCCGCCATAGAGCGCGTTGGCCTCAATCGGGTCCACCAGCGGTTTGGGCCTGAGCTTCGCCAGAAGCCACAACGTAATCCCGAACACCAGGCCGCCCAGCACCGGCACGGCAATGGCGCGCAAAGGGTCAAGCCTGGGCGTTTCAGAAAGCTCCATCCCTGCACCCAGCTGAAACAGGTTCTGGTGCATCAGAAATGAGATTTCATTGATCAGCGCCACGCCCAGACCGGCGCAAATGCCCACCCCCGCCGCCAGCAGGGCAAGCCAAACCTCATCCGCCCGCACCAAGGCGCGCAGCAGCGGAGGTATGCGTAGAAAACCCGCGTGGCCGTTTACGTTATCCACATGTCTCTGTTGCCACGGTCCGGCATCGGCTAACAAGCGGGCCATGGCTGAATTTTTATTACCATCCCTGGCAGAGGTGATCCGCCGCTTCGACCTGCGGGCCGACAAATCCCTCGGCCAGCACTTCCTGCTGGACCCCAGCCTGCTGGCGCGCATTGCCGCCGCGGCGGGCGATCTCACCGGGCTGCATGTTATCGAAATCGGCCCCGGCCCCGGCGGCCTTACCCGCGCCTTGCTGGAAACCAAGGCCGCGCATGTCACCGCCGTGGAATATGACAAGCGCGCCGTCGCCGCCATCACTGCCCTGGCTGCCACCACCAGCCGGCTCACCATCATCGAGGCCGACGCCATGAAGGCGGATCTCGCCGCCCTGGTGCCCGCCCCGCGCGCCATCGTCGCCAATCTGCCGTACAATATCGGCACGCTGCTGCTGGTGAACTGGCTGCAACAGGCGGCGCAATTTCAGTCCATGACGCTGATGTTCCAGCTGGAGGTGGCGGAACGTATTTGCGCTGAACCCAACAGCGGCGCCTATGGCCGCATCTCGGTGCTGGCCCAATGGCTGTGCGAGGTCACGATGCTCATGCGCATCCCCGCCGGCGCCTTCGCC
>JAGWZS010000121.1 GCA_018971905.1 Rhodospirillales bacterium
GCTGGCTTATGGGCTCAACCGCGCGCTGGGTGAGGCGCATAACATCGCCTGCCCCTCGGCGTTGATTGGCGCCTCGAATTTTTTTGAGCTGGCGGTGGCCGCCGCCATCAGCCTGTTCGGCTTCAACTCCGGCGCGGCGCTGGCCACGGTGGTTGGCGTGCTAATTGAAGTGCCCGTGATGCTGCTGACCGTCAAACTCGTGATGGCAACCCAAGGCTGGTATGAACGTGGGCATATCGTGCGTGCGGGCATGAAAGGCCGTGCCCGGCCATAAGCTAAGTTTCGTCTAAGTCTTCTCACGTAAAACAATTGCGCAGCGCAAAGCACAGCCAGCGCCGCGACTAAACTACGATAGGAGATTGACGGTGAAGTTTTTGTGTTCCCCTGCTGCGCTCAGCACATTTGCGGTCTTGGCTGGGCTTGCTGGCCCGGCATTGGCTGATGCGTCCTCGTCAGCGCATTCCGTTATGCAGGCTGGCCAGCGCCATCAGAATGTTGCTGCCGGGCAAACCGGCCAGGATACGGGCACGGACGCCAAGCTCGGCTTCAATGATGCGCTGCAGATAGCGTTGAAGGCTCAGCCTGGCAGTGTTGTAAATGAAGAGCTGGAACAGGAAACCGGTGGCAGCGGATTGCGCTATTCTTTCGACATCAAATCCGGGGTGGATACGCATGAAGTCGGCGTTGATGCCATGACTGGCGCGGTGCTCGAAAATGCTGTTGAAGGCCCGAACGCCGATTAACTGAAGCAATCCGCAACCGGCCTGCCCCGTGGGCAGGCCGGTTTTCAGGGCAGAGAGGTAAAGAAAGCTTCAATTTCCAGCAGCAATTCGGTCCGGCAGATCTCGCCATGCAGATACAGGCGTTGGCAGGTGGGACCAAATGCGGCGATGAGCGCAACATCAACCGTGTTGCGATGCGCGGGGTCGCGCAGATATATCTTGAAGGCCAAGCTGCCCGCCGCGGTTATGCCCGCGGCGCTGATAACGGCGCGCAGGTTTGCAATTGTCTCGGCCGTCTGGCCGGGCAGATCATTCGGATGGCGGCTCTCATGCCCCACGATGCTCGCCGTGCCAGAGATGAACATCAATGCCGTGCCACCGGCCTGGTAGACTGCAGCGCGGGAAAAGCTGGGGCTTTGGGGGCCATAAACCGGCGGGTAAGCAAAGGCGCTTACCTGGCGCGGGTTTTCAATGGGGCGGGCCGGCGCGCCCGCCGCCAGAAAATAAATCGCCGAAGTGCCATGATTGCCGCCAACACCGCTGGCCGCGGGCGGCAAGGCTTCGCGCAGCCGTGCTTCAAAGGCGCGCTGGCGGCCAATATTAAACCTGCGGTAACGCTCAAGCCCGGCTTCTTCGCGCGTGATGCCCGGCAGGTAGTTCCAAAACCGCAAGGGGGAGGAAAACCCGGCATGATCCAGAAAATCGAAGATCGCGGCATAGGCGGCTTCGACGGTTGCCTCCAAGGCAATGCCCGGCGTTTCCTCCAGGGTCATTGCCCCAAATACAAGATGATCGCTGTGCGCACCGCTCACAGGACCGAACTTTATGGCGCGGCATGGTGAAGAGGTTCGCCAGACTTCCAAGGCCCCGCCGCTATTGGCCGGGCTTAGCGGGGCGGCGATGAAGGGGCAGTGTGGCGGCAGAAAATCCGGGCGCTCCACGCCATACCCAACCGCGCCGAGCATGTTGGTGTCGGCAGAACAGTCAGGATGCGCGCCGACTCTGCCGAGGTAGGAAACCTCGACAAGAGGCAGGGCGGTAGATAGGCGGATGGCCTGCTCAGGGGGTTGCAACGGCGTCCGCCGCGGCCTGGGTTGTTGCCTTGGGCGCCGTGGTTTGGGTGGCGGGTGGCGTGGCTGCTACCGTGGTGGGGCTGGCGGAAACAGGCGCAGCAGGCGCTGGCGCGGGCTGGCTGGCCGTTGTTGGTGCCGGCGGGGCGATTGGCGGTGCGCCAACCACATCAACAGGTTGGGGCAGCGGGCCAAGGTTGATCTCGGTTGCCACTGGCCCACTGCTTGCGGGGGCGGGTTTAGCCGCCACCGTGGTTTGCACTGTGTAATCTGGCACAATTCTGGCCTGCTGCGAGTCAGAAATAACCAGCACATGCTGCCCTTCTGGCAGCGGGGTCTTGCTTGTCTGGGTTACGGAGACCAGCTTGCCGCCGTCCTCCTGAACAATATATTCCCAGCCCTTGGTGTCTGAAATTGCCTGTGCCGCCGCAGCGCCGCCCACGCCGCCCACCAAGGTGCCGCCAATTGTACCCAATGCCGTGATTACCGGGCCGCCCGCAATTTGCGACCCGGCCACGCCGCCCGCAGCGCCGCCGGTGGCAGCGCCAACAACGCCGCTTGCGCTGATCAGTACCTGTCGCACACCAATAATCACCCCCCGCTGCACGGTCGCCTCCACCTGGGCGGCGTTGGAAGCATAGGTGTTGGGGGAATAGCCCTGGTGGCACCCGGTAAGGGCAAGCGGAAACAGGAGAAAGGGTAAAGTCAGGCGCCGCAAGGAAAGTCCGTATGCTCGGTTAAAGACCAACCAGATATAATCCGCGGGGCGCATTCTGTCACGCGATTGATAATTAATTGTTCGATTAATTAAAATAACCGCTTTAGGGTTTCAGCCGATAGCCGGTCTTGAATATCCACCCCACCACTGCAAGGCAGATGCCCATGAAGACGCCAGTGAAGGCCAGGCTGAGCCGCACCCCCACCTCGCCCGTGCCAAAGAAGCTCCAGCGGAAACCGCTGACGAGATAAACAACAGGGTTGAGCAGGTTAAGCGTCCGCCACGGCTGCGGCAGCATGTCGATTGAATAAAAAGCACCACCCAGAAAGGTCAGCGGCGTGAGGATAAGAGAGGGGATGATGGCGAGCTGCTCGAAATTCTGTGCCCAGATGCCGATGATGAAGCCGAACAGGCTGAAGGTGATGGCGGTGAGCAGCATGAAGGCGACCATCCAGCGGGGGTGCAGAATATGCAGTGGCGCAAAGAAGGTTGCGGTGCCCAGGATAATCAGCGCCAGCACAACCGATTTGGTTGCGGCAGCGCCCACGTAGGCCAGCACGATCTCAAGTGCTGAAAGCGGCGCCGCCAAAATTTCATAGATGGTTTTGGTAAAAATCGGGAAATAGATGCCGATGGAAGCGTTGCTGACGCTCTGGGTAAGGATGGTCAGCATGATGAGGCCCGGAACGATAAAGGCGCCATAGCCCACCCCGCCGACGTGCTGAATGCGTGAGCCGATGGCGCCGCCAAACACGACAAAATACAAAACAGTGGTAACAACCGGCGTGGCGATGCTCTGCCAGAAGGTGCGGCGCATCCGGGCCATTTCGGCGCGGTAGATCGTCCAGATGGCGTGGCGGTTCAAGCGTGCCGGGGTCATGCCGCGTGCTCCACCAAGCCAACGAAGATATCTTCAAGTGAGCTGCGGCTTGTGTCCAGGTCGTGGAAGTCAATGCCAAGCTCAGCCATGCGGCGCAGCAAGGCCGGGATGCCGTTATCCTCCGCATTGGCATCGAACGCATAGGTCAGCACCTGGCCTTGCTGGTCCAGCTCCAGCTCCCAGGGGTCCAGCCCAGAGGGCAGGTAGGCAAGGGGATGCCGCAGCATAAGCGTCAAGCGGCGTTTGCCGAGCTTGCGCATCAGCGCCACGGTTTTTTCCACCAGCAAAACCCGTCCTCCGGCGATCACGCCCACCCGGTCGGACATTTCCTCGGCCTCCTCGATATAATGGGTCGTAAGGATGATCGTTACACCTTTATCCCGCAAGCTGCGGACCAGGGCCCACATATCGCGCCGGAGGTTCACGTCCACGCCGGCGGTTGGTTCGTCCAGAAACAAGATTTGCGGTTCGTGGCTAAGCGCCTTGGCGATCATCACGCGGCGTTTCATGCCGCCGGAAAGCTCAATCACGCGGCGGTCGCGCTTATCCCACAAAGAAAGATCGTGCAGCAGGCGCTCAACATAGGCTGGGTCCGGACGCCGCCCAAACAGTCCGCGGCTGAACCTTACTGTGTTCCAGACCGTGGCGAAAATATCGAGCGAAATTTCCTGCGGCACCAGCCCGATCATCGCCCGCGCCGCGCGGTAATCCTGGGTAATGTCGTGGCCTCCCACCCGCACCGTGCCAGAGCCAATGCCCACAATGCCGCAGATAATGCTGATCAAGGTTGTCTTGCCTGCGCCATTCGGGCCGAGCAAAGCAAAAATCTCCTGCTTTTCAATCTCAAGATCGACACCATCAAGGGCAACCAGACCGGATTTATAGGTCTTGCGCAGGGCTGAAACGGAAATCATTGAAGACATGCGGGGGCTCACAATCGTTTACGCTAATATGTTTCGCCGTTGCGTCACGGCAAGATGGCACCATGCTGGGCACTTCAGAGCGCGGGGCGGCTCTTGTTTTTACTCAAAAGAATAGGATAAGGCGTTGTAGCAATTGCTACCTCAGGTCTGCCGCCCTGCAACCGCTGTTGAGTGGACTGTTCATGAAAGCCAAAAAAAAATCGGTCAAGGAGAGAAGCGGCCATCTGGCGCGGCGCGGCGCGGCGCGGACCCCTGAAGACCACCTGGCGGCACGGTTGCAAGCCAAAGAGGCGGAAATGCCACCCGCGATGTTGCGGGTCGCGCATTATATCATCCGCAACAAGGTTGCGGTGCTGGCCAACTCCGCGGCGGAACTGGCGAGCATGATCGGCACGTCAGACGCCACGGTTATCCGCACGGTGCAGGCGCTTGGCTTTCAAGGGCTGCCAGAACTGCGGCACACCATCGCCACGGGCATCCACTTCTCAGCGCCCTTGCACCATATGCGCCAGACGCTGGATGAGGTGAACGGCAAAGGCTCCGCCGCGGCGGATATTGTGATCGATACGCATGTCGAGTCACTTACCAAGATGCAAGCGCCCGAGGCGCGGGAGCAGATACATAAAGCCATTGCCGTGCTCCATGGCGCGGCACGCATTGTTATCTACGCGGCTGGCCCTTCCCGGCCGCTGGCGGAATATTTAAGGCTGCTGCTTGTCCGTCACGGCCAGGCCGCCAAGGTCATCGGTACCGGTGGAATCGGTCTTGCGGATGAGCTTCTGGACCTATCAGAGCAGGACAGGCTGCTGGTTCTCTCCTATGGCAAGCCTTATAAAGAAGTGCTGCTGGTGGCGGCGGAGGCCGCGATCATCGGCGTGCCGATTGTTCTCGTCACCGATGCGCCAAACAGCAAGCTGGCCCGCTCCGCCGCCACCATTATCCAGGCGCGCCGGGGCCGGGCGGCGCGTGTTGCGCTTCACGCCGCAACGTTGGTGGCGCTGGAGGCGCTGGTCATGGGGCTCGCCGTGGCGGCGCAAGGCCGCACCATGCAAACCCTCGCGCGCCTTGGCGCGCTGCGCGCCGCCTTGGCCTGAACAGCCAGCACCAGCCCGGCCATCACGCGCTGTCTTCAATCTGCAATAAAAAGATCACGAAGTAGTAAAACTTACCCGAAATTTTTTTTGGTAGTAGCCGCTACATTAATCAACGGGAAGGTAGCTTTACAATGGCTGGACTTTGGGGAAGCAGGGCGAAATCCGCCCTGCGCGGTGTTTGTTCTATGCGCAGCCTTTATATCGGCCTCGCCAGCTTTGCGGTTGTGCCTGCCGCCCTGGCGCAAAGCGCCAATACGCCGGTTAATCTCGACCTTGGCTCGGTTCTCGCCAGCGGCACAAACAATGCGTCCAATCTGATCAACACACCCGGTACCGCGCCGTATGAATCGCCGTCCAAGGCGCCGCTGCATTCCACGCAGCCAACTTCGGTGGTGGATAAGCACACGGTTGATAAGCTGCTCACGGGCACGGAAAGCTGGGCAGACATTGCCCGCCTGACCCCCTC
>JAGWZS010000122.1 GCA_018971905.1 Rhodospirillales bacterium
TTAAAGCCGCCGCCAAGGTCTTGATACAACCCGATGCTGGCCAGCAGCCGGTTCTGCTGGATGGAGAGAGCTGTCTGCTGGTCTGAGAGAAGAGTCACCTGCGCGGTTACCACCGTGGTGTAATCCACGGTGCCGGCCCGATACTCATTTAATGCAATCTGCGCGGCACGCGAAGCATCCGCCACGGCGCGGGCTTCCACTTCAGCCTGCTGTGCATAAATTTGCAGGCTGGAAAGATCATCTTCTACATCTTGAAAGGCCGTTAGCACCGTCTGTCGGTAGGTCTCGACACTTTCCAGGTACCCTGCTTTTGCTGCCGCCACGGCCTGGCCGCGTGCCCCGCCCTCAAAAATATCCTCAGTGCCAGCCGCGCCCAAAGACCACAGCGCGTTGGAGGCGTTGAACAGCCCGGTGATAGGGTTGGCGGAAAACCCGCCCAGCGCCGAGAGCGAAATATCCGGGTAAAAGGCGCTCTCCGCCACCCCGACCAGCGCGTTCTGCGCCGCCATCTGGCGCTCGGCGGCGGCGATGTCCGGTCGGCGCTGCAGCAGCGTGCTGGGCACCTGTGGCGGTGCCACGGGCACGTTGGCAATTTGGGTGCCTTGCGGAATGGTAAGCTCCGCCGGGGCGTAACCAACCAGCACGGCAATGGCGTGCTCATATTTTGCCCGCGCGGCAAATTCCGACACCAGGCTGGATTGCGCGCCATCTAGCTGCGTCTGCGCGGTGATCACGTCAGACTGCGCAACCGTGCCCGCGTTATACTGATTCTGGGCGATTCGCAGGCTTTGCTGATAGGCCAGAACCGTCTGCCTGAGCAGCGCGATATTGGCATCCGCCGTGCGCAGGTCCACATAATCCGTCGCCAGCGCCGCCTGCGCGCTTAAGGTGGCATTGGCAAGGTTGGCGGCGCTCACCTGGGCGCTGGCCACGTCGCTCTGTACCTGACGGCGGATTTTGCCCCAGATGTCCAGGCTCCAGCCTGCCTGGTCCTCAAATGTGCCCGAGGTGGCTGGGCCGCCTGCCCCACCACCCTGCCCTTGGCGCGTGGCATTGCTGGTTAGCGCCAGCGAGGGGAACAACCCACCCCGCGCCTCCTGCGCCACGGCTACCGCCTGTTCATAGGCGTAATAATCCGCCGCCAGCGTGGCATTGTTCACGGCTACCACGGGTTCAAGCTTGTCCAGCACCGGGTCCTGGAAATTTTCCCACCATTCGCCCTTTGGCGCGGCATCGGCTGGCTCAGCCTTTACCCAGCCGGGTGCGGCTTTATAGGCCGCGGGTAAGGCCAGTTGCGGCCGATGATAGTCCGGCCCCACCATGCAGCCCGAGAGGCCCAGCAGGGCGAAACATACGATACGCCTCATGGCACCTCCACAATGCTGCCTGAACGCGGTGCGGCTTTGTCTTCGCTGCCGCGCAATGTCGTTCCCAGCCGCTCCAGCCAAAGGTACAGAACCGGCGTGGTATAAAGCGTGAGCGCCTGGCTTACGAGCAAGCCGCCGATAATCGTTAGCCCCAAGGGCTGGCGCAGGCTGGCCCCCTGGCCGATGCCGATGGCCAGCGGCAAAGCGCCGAGAATCGCGGCGAAGGTTGTCATTAAAATTGGCCGCAGGCGCAGAATAGCGGCACGGAAAATTGCCTCCTCCGGCGCAAGCCCCTCCCCGCGCTGCAAGGCCAGGGCAAAATCGATCATCAGAATCGCGTTCTTCTTCACAATGCCAATGAGCAGGATCACGCCGATGAGCGCAATAATTGTCAGCGGCGTGTTCAGCATCAGCAGAAACAGCGTGGCGCCAATACCGGCGGAAGGAATGGTGGAGAGAATGGTCAGCGGATGGATCGTGCTTTCGTACAAAATGCCCAGCACGATATAAACTGCCGCCAACGCCGCCAGAATCAGCAACGGTTCAGAGGCTTGCGAGGATTTAAACGCCGCTGCCGTGCCCGCAAAGCTGCCTTTGATGGTCAGCGGCACGTCCAGGTTATTCATTGTTTTCTGAATTTCAGCTGCTGCTGTGCCGAGCGCCGCGCCCGGCGGCAGAGAAAAGGAAATCGTTGCCGCGATCTGCCCGCCCTGGTGGTTGACCGTGATCGGCGTTGTGCCGGGCATGACGGTCGAGAAAGACGCAAGCGGCACCATCGTTTCCTGGTTTGTGCTCACCGCTGCGCCGGATGACGAATTTTTGTTGCCAGAGATGGCGTTGATGGCGGTGTTTGTGGCACTGTCCAGAGCAACAGTCGCGGTCTGGCTGGCCGCGGTTGTGGCGCTGCTGGAAACAGAACCCGCCGCAAGCTGTGTTGCGCCTGTGCCGCTGGACTTGCCGCCAGACGTGCTTACGTAAATTCGTGAAAGATCCGCTGGCGTTTGTTGGTAACGGGGTGCGAACTCCATCACCACCTCGTACTGGTTCAGCTCATTATAAATCGTGGACACAGTGCGCTGGCCAAAGGCATCGTATAATGTGGCGTCGATTTCCTGCGGAGTCAGCCCTAACCTCGCCGCCTGCGTGCGCTGGATTTTGATGTCGGTTTCCAGACCGCCATTCTGCAAATCGGAATTCACGTCAACCAGCGCCTTGTCCTGTTTCAGCGCGGCGACGATCCTCGGCACCCAGGTCTGCAAATCGGCGGTATGGTCGGCGGTCAGCGTATATTGATATTCGGCATTGCTCTGCCGCCCGCCCACGCGTAAATCCTGTGCTGGCACCAGGAAGATTTGCGCGCCAGCTATTTTCGCCAGTTGCGGGCGCAGGCGGGCAACAATCCGCGCCGCAGAAAGATGCCGCTGGCTCAATGGTTTCAGCGTAATGAACATCATCGCGGTGTTGGTAGAGCGCCCACCGGTGAAGCCTGCCGCGGATGTCACTCCGGGGTCTTTCTGGATGATGGCCTGGGCGCGCTTTAATTTTTGCGTCATGGCGGCAAAGGATGTCGATTGGTCAGCCTGGATATTCCCGATGATCAGGCCGGTATCCTGCTCCGGAAAAAACCCCTTCGGCACAATGACAAAAAGTGCGATATTCAGCACGATCGTCAACAGAAACCCGGCGCCGATAAGCCGTGAATGCCGCAGCGCCCAGCGGAGAGATTTTTCATAGCCATCCCGCGTGCGGTTGAAGCCACGCTCCATCGCATCCAGAATCCGGTGTGGCTTGCGTGCATCCACGCGCTGGCGCAGCAATAGCGCGCACAAGGTTGGCGTGATGGTAAGCGAAACCAGCAGCGAGATAAGGATCGCCAGCGACAACGTCTCGGCAAATTCCTTGAACAACATGCCGAGCAAGCCAGGCATCAGCAAAATCGGCAAAAACACGGCGACGAGCGAAAGGCTCATCGAAAGCACAGTGAAGCTTACCTCCGCCCCCCCGCGCAGGGCCGCCTGCAACGGTTCCATGCCTTCTTCCAGATGCCGCATGGTGTTTTCTGTCACCACCACGGCATCGTCCACCACGAAACCGGTGGCGATGGTCAGTGCCATCAGCGAAAGATTGTCGATGGAGAAACCAAGAAGATACATCGGCCCGAATGTGCCGAGAATGGAAACCGGCACGGCAAGCCCCGGAATGAGCGTGGCCCGCGGCGAACGCAAAAAGATGAACACCACCCCCACCACAAGCAGTACGGCGATGAAAAGTGAGCGTTCGGTGTCATCCACCGCGGCGCGGATAGACTGGCTCCGATCCATCGCCACACTGATATTCACGGCAGGCGGCAGCGCCGCGCGAACCTCTGGCAGCAGCGCCTTGATGGCATCCACGGTTTTGATAATATTGGCGCTGGGTGTTGCGTGAATGATCACCAGCACGGCTCTCTGGCCGTTATAGAATCCGGCATTCCGGGTGTTTTCGACCGAGTTCTGCACATCTGCGACATCGGAAAGCCGGACCGCCTGGCCGTTGCGGTATGCCACCACAATATTGCGGTATTGCGCTGCCGTGGTTGCCTGGTCGTTGGTGTAAAGCTGGTAGCGCGTGGGGCCTACGTCGAAATAACCCTTGGGAGAATTCGCGTTTGCTGCTGCCAGGGCTGCGCGCACATCCTCAAGCCCGATGCCGTATTTTGCCAAAGGGCCGGGCTGGAGTTCCACCCGCACGGCCGGCAAGGCAGAGCCACCCAACTCCACCTCGCCCACGCCGCTCACCTGCGAGAACTGCTGGCCCAGCAGCGTATCGGCGGAATCATAAAGCTGTGCCGGTGTCATCGTGTCTGATGTGAGTGCCAGCACCATGATTGGCGCATCCGCCGGGTTGAACTCGTGATAGGTTGGGTTGGAGCGCAGCGTCGTCGGCAAATCCGCTCGCGCCGCCTGGATCGCTGCCTCCACATCGCGTGCCGCACCGTTAATGTTTCTGTCCAGCCCGAATTGCAGAACAATCTGTGTTGTTCCCAGACCTGATTGAGAGGTCATTTCCGTCACATCGGCAATGGCGCCCAGGTGCCGCTCCAGCGGCGCTGCAACCGTGGTGGCCATGGTTTGCGGGCTGGCGCCGGCCATTTGGGCCTGCACCTCGATGGTGGGAAACGCGATCTGCGGCAGCGGTGCCACCGGCATACGGGTGAAGGCCAATATGCCTGAAAGTGCGATGCCGATGGTGAGCAAAATGCTCGCCACCGGCCTGCGGATAAAGAGCGATGAGATATTCATCCCGCACGCCTGCGCAAACGCAGCGCCAGAGCATCAAAGGCCAAATAGATCACCGGCGTGGTGAACAAGGTCAGCACCTGGCTCACCAGCAACCCGCCCACAATCGCAATGCCCAGAGGTGCGCGCAGTTCAGAGCCCATGCCGCCACCGAAGATCAACGGCAGCCCCGCCAGCATTGCCGCCAGCGTGGTCATCAAAATCGGCCGAAAGCGCAGCAAGGCGGCCTCATAAATCGCCTCGCGCGGGGGCTTGCCCTCATGCCGTTCCGCCTGCAAGGCAAAATCAATCATCATGATCGCATTCTTCTTCACGATGCCGATGAGCAGCACGATGCCGATGATGCCGATTACACCCAGCCCGTCGCCCGTCAGCCATAGAAAGATCAGCGCGCCGATACCCGCCGAGGGCAAGGTGGAAAGAATTGTAACCGGGTGCACGAAGCTCTCATACAGCACACCCAGCACGATATAGACCGCGATGATCGCCGCGATGAGCAGATAAACCTCGTTCGAGAGCGAGCTTTGAAACTGCGCCGCCGCACCCTGGAAGGATGTCAGCATCGCCGTTGGCAGCTGCACCTGCTTTTCCGCGGCCTCTATCGCATTCACCGCTGGCCCCAGGTGAGCCCCCGGCGCCAGGTTGAAGGAGATGGTGGTTGCCGGAAACTGGCCCAGATGCTGGATGACCAGCGGCGCCTTCTGCACGGTGAAGGTGGCAATGGCCGAAAGCGGCACCTGCCCGCCCGAGGCCGAGGACGACGGTAGATAAATGTTCCCGAGCGAGGCAACGGAGGTCATTTGGTCCGGCGAAACGCCCATGATAACCCGGAACTGGTCACTCTGCGTGAAAATTGTGGAGATGATGCGCTGGCCGAAGGCATCGTAAAGTGCGCTGTCCACGGTTGCGGGCGTGATGCCAAACCGCGCCGCGTTGGTGCGGTTTATGTCGATGTAAACCGAATTGCCTGCGGCTTGCAGGCTACTCGCGAGATCGGTTATCTGCGGCAGGGCCTGCAATTTCGCCATCAGCTTGGGTACATAGCTGGTAAAATCACCCGAGTTCGGGTCTTCCAGCACGAACTGGTACTGCGTGGGTGAGATCGTGGTATCGAGCGTCAGGTCCTGCACTGGCTGAAGATAAAGCGAAATGCCGGGAATATCCCGAACCTCCCTGTTCAGCCTGGGAATGAGCTCGGCGGCGGTAAGGCGGCG
>JAGWZS010000123.1 GCA_018971905.1 Rhodospirillales bacterium
ACCGAGAAATATTTCGCGTGGCTGTTCAGCACCACAATCGCACTGGTGCTCTGCTCGGGGTGGAGTTGGTACTCGTCCGAGAGTGACAGGCCGATCCGCTCTGCACCGAGAAGCTTCAGGATTTGCGCCTGGTCTTCCAATTTCGGGCACGCCGGGTACCCAAAGGAATAGCGCGAGCCGCGATAACCCTGGGAGAGCATCTTCTCTATATCGCGGTCATCCTCCGCCGCGAAGCCGAGTTCGGCGCGGATGCGCTTATGGGTGTATTCGGCCAACGCCTCGGCCATCTCCACCGACACGCCGTGCAGATAGAGATAGTCCTGATAGCGGTTACCCTCAAACCATTCCCGCGCAACCTCCGAGGCTTTCTGGCCCATGGTCACGGCCTGCAAACCGATCACGCCGCGGCCATCCTCCACGTCAGGGAAAAAATCCGCGATGCATTCGCCATCCTGCTTGGGCTGGCGCGGCAGCGCGAAGCGGGCAACTTCCGTGGTGCCATCTTCATCGAACAGGATCAGGTCATTCCCCTGCCCCGCCGCCTTGTAATAGCCATAAACGGCCTGCGGGTGGAGAATGTTCTCCTTCTCGCAAAGATCGAGCATGCGCTTCATCACCGGGCGCAATTCCTGCCGCGCCCAGCCCATGAAATCCTCCAGGCTCTTGCCCTGTTTCCGGAAGCCCCATTGGAACTGAAACAGCGAACGCTCATTGAGGAACGGCACCACAGCCTTGGGTGAGGCTTCCAGAACTTTCGCACCCCAGAAAGGCGGGGTGATCGCGGATTGATCATTATTCAAACCACGGCGCCGTGCCTGCACTTCTTTAATATCAACCGGCGCGAAGGCTTTTTCATCCGCTTGGCCGAGGCTGCGCTTGGTGTTGCGCGCCTTGCCCGCGCGCTTGGCCTGGATGGTAGCCAGATAAGCGTCGAAATCCGCCCCCGTCACTTTGTCCATCAGATGCAGCCCATCGAACGCGTCACGCGCATAGGCCACGCGGCCGGAGGCGTAGGAGGCCACGCAATCCTCCTCGACATAATTGCGGGTGAGCGCGGCACCGCCCAGCATCACCGGAATATCCAGCCCCTGGCGGGACAGCTCTTCCAGATTTTCCCTCATCACCACTGTGGATTTCACCAGCAGGCCGGACATGCCGATGGCGTGGGCCTTATGCTCCTTGGCCGCTGCCACCATATCCGCCAGCGGCACCTTGATGCCGAGATTGATCACCTTGTAGCCGTTGTTGGTGAGGATGATATCGACAAGGTTCTTGCCGATATCATGCACATCGCCTTTCACGGTGGCGAGCACGATGATACCGCGTTCCTCGCCTTCCACGCGCTCCATCATCGGTTCCAGATACGCCACGGCAGCCTTCATGGTCTCGGCGGATTGCAGCACGAACGGCAGTTGCATCTTGCCCGCACCGAACAGCTCGCCTACCACTTTCATGCCGTCCAGCAGAATGTTGTTGATGATTTCAAGTGGCTTGTAGCTTTGCAGCGCCTCGTCCAGATCCGCTTCCAGCCCCTTGCGGTCGCCATCCACAATCCGGTCCTTCAAGCGGCCTTCGGGCGTCTCGGCGCGTTTCTTGGCGGTTGCGTCAGCGGCTTTGCGGCCGGCAAACATCTCCAGCAGCCTCTGCAGCGGGTCGTAACCTTCCGCGCGGCGGTCGAAGATCAGGTCTTCGCACACCTTCACCTCCGCCGGGTCGATAAGATGCAGAGGCCGGATTTTGGAGACATGCACGATGGCGCCGGTCATCCCGGCTTTCACTGCCAGGTCCAGGAACACGGAGTTCAGCACCGCGCGCGCGGCGGGGTTGAGGCCGAAGGAGATGTTGGAAAGGCCAAGGATGATCTGAATCTCCGGGAATTTATCCCGGATCATCTTGATGCCTTCCAGCGTCCACAACCCTAATTTCCGGTCATCCTCATTGCCGGTGGCGATGGTGAAGGTGAGCGGGTCGATCAGCAGGTCGCTCTGCGGCAGGCCGTATTTATTGCAGGCGAACTCCACCAGCCGCTCGGCGATGCGTAATTTGTCCGCAGGCTCCTTTGCCATGCCGACTTCGTCGATGGTCAGCGCGATCACCGCCGCTCCGAACTTCTTCGCCAGCCTCAGCCGATCATGCGCATGGCCCTCGCCGTCCTCGAAATTGATCGAGTTGATGATCGGCTTGCCGCCATGCAGTTTCAGCGCGGCCTCGATCACCGGGGTTTCGGTGGAATCAATCACCAGAGGCGCGTTCACCGAGGAGGTGAAGCGGGTGATGACCTCGTTCATCTCGGCGGTTTCGTTGCGGCCGACGAAGGCGGTGCAGATATCGAGCGCGTTGGAGGCTTCGGCCACCTGCTCACGGCCCATCGCCACGCAGCCATCCCAGTCGCCCGCCTCCTGCAGCTCCCGCCATTTCTTTGAGCCATTGGCGTTGCAGCGCTCGCCAATGGAGAAATAGCTGTTCTCCTGACGCAGTGGCGTGGCGCCATAGAGGCTGGCAACGGACGGCACCCAGAAGAATTTGCGGGCGATAGGGGCCGGGCGCGGGTGGCCGAGCTTCTTCAGCATGCCGTCCAAAGCCTGGATGTGCGGGATGGAGGTGCCGCAGCAGCCGCCGATGAGGTTCACCCCATCCTCGACCACAAAGCGCTCCACCCAGCTCGCCATCTCGGCCCCGCCCAACGGGTAATGGGTGGCACCGTCCACCAGCTCCGGCAGCCCGGCATTGGGCTGCACGGAAATCTTTCCCGGCCAGTTTTGCGAGAGATAACGCACATGCTCGGCCATTTCCTGCGGGCCGGTGGCGCAGTTGAGGCCCATCAAAGGCACGTCCAGCGCATTGATGATGGTGGCAGCGGCGGCAATGTCTGGCCCCACCAGCAGCGTGCCGGTGGTTTCCACTGTCACCTGCACGAAGATGGGAATGTCGCTCTTGGCCTCGGCAATGGCGCGCTTCGCCCCGTTCACCGCGGCCTTGATCTGCAACGTGTCCTGGCAGGTTTCAATCAGGATGGCATCCACCCCGCCCGCCAGCAGGCCCTGGGATTGCAGGAACAGCGCTTCCTCCAGCGGGTCATAGGCAACATTGCCGAGGCTCGGCAGTTTTGTGCCTGGCCCTATGGAACCCACCACCCAGCGAGGGCGGCCATCGGCGAAGCTTTCCGCGGCCTCGCGCGCCAGCTCACCGGCGATTTTATTAATCTCGAAGGCGCGGTCCGTGAGGTCGAACTCGCCCAGCGTGATGGGGGAGCCGCCGAAGCTGTTGGTCTGCACCATGTCCGACCCGGCCTCGAAATACCCACGATGGATTTCCCGCACCAGATCCGGCCGGGAGAGATTCAGCACCTCCGTGCAGTTCTCCTTGTCCCAGTAGTCTTTCTCGATATCCAGGGTGAGCGCCTGAACGCGCGAGCCCATGCCGCCATCGCAGAGCAAAACGTTACGGGAAAGTGCCTCAAGCAGGTGCGGACGGTTTGACATGCTTGCCAAATAGCCCCCCCGCATCCCATTTCCAATACATGGAAAGAGATAGCCGTATTCCGGTTTATATAGGCGGCTCACCGGGGCCGGACGACGCGGTGCTGGTGGAGGATGGCCACGCCATGCCGCCAGCCGGCCATGCCATACGGTTCGTAGCCCTGAAACTCGGCCACCAGCCCGGCTGTTTCTGCTGCACCGCGCGCGGCCCCGCCGCCAACGCTTTTTCCGCCTTGTACCGGGACCGCGCGACCGGCGCCGCCCCCTATTTCGGCCGGGTGATTGTGCTGGCATCCCTGCTGGGCGAAGCCGATATTAAAGCCGCACTGGACCAGGACGCCGTGACAAAAGCACGCTTCCGGCTGGCCTCTGCCTGATGACCGCGCCCTAAAATGCTGGGCAGCCCCGCCTGCTGAGAATTGTTCCAGGCCGCAACCGGGGCTATGACCCGTATCGAACATGTTGTCTCTGGGGGGAATATGGCCGAAGCGTTCGACGTTATCGTGATCGGGTCCGGGCCAGGGGGGTATGTCTGCGCCATCCGCGCCGCACAGCTCGGCTTCCGGGTCGCCTGCGTCGAGAAACGGGCAACCCTTGGCGGCACCTGCCTGAATATCGGCTGCATCCCCTCAAAGGCGCTGCTGCAATCCTCTGAGAATTTTCACGAGGCCGCGCATAGCTTCAAGGACCACGGTATCGAGATCGGCGAGGTGAAGCTGGATCTGGCCCGGATGCAAGCCCGCAAGGGCGACGTGGTAACCGCCAACACCAAGGGCGTGGAGTTTCTGTTCAAGAAGAACAAGATCACCTGGATCAAAGGCGCGGCCAAATTCACCGGGGCGAATGAGATCGAGGTCGCGGGAACGGCCTACACCGCCAAGCATATCGTCATCGCTACCGGCTCCGCTTCCGCACCGTTGAAGGGCGTTGAGGTAGATGAGAAGCGCATCGTCACCTCCACCGGCGCGTTGGAGCTGGATAAAGTGCCGGGCCATCTGGTAGTCATCGGCGGCGGCGTGATCGGGCTGGAGCTGGGCTCGGTGTGGCGCCGCCTGGGGGCCGAGGTCACCGTGATCGAGTTCCTGGAGAAAATCACCCCCACCATGGATGGCGAAATCTCCAAGACCTTCCAGCAGATCCTCACCAAGCAGGGCTTCAAGTTCAAACTCGGCCACAAGGTCACCACCACCAAGATTGAGAGCGAAAAAGCCACCCTGACCGTGGAACCCGCCAAGGGCGGCGAGGCGCAGAGCATCACCGCCGATGTGGTGCTGCTCGCCATTGGCCGCTACGCCTATACCGAGGGGCTGGACCTGGCCGCCGCTGGGGTTGAAACCGATGAGCGCGGCCGCGTGAAGATCGACAACCACTTCCAGACCAATGTGCCCGGCGTATATGCCATTGGCGATGTGGTGGCGGGCGCCATGCTGGCCCACAAGGCCGAGGACGAGGGCATGGCCCTGGCTGAAATCCTGGCCGGGCAGCACAGCCATGTGAATTACAACGCCATCCCGAGCGTGGTTTACACCTGGCCGGAGGTCGCCTCCGTGGGCCAGACCGAGGAGGAGCTGAAAGCCGCCAGCGTAGCTTACAAAGCTGGCAAATTCCCCTTCATGGCCAATGGCCGCGCCCGTGCCCTGGGCAACACCGATGGCTTCGTAAAACTGCTCGCGGAAAAAGAGACCGACAGGCTGCTCGGTGCCCACATCATCGGGCCGGATGCCGGGGCGCTGATCGCCGAATGCGTCACGGCCATTGAGTTCGGCGCCTCGGCGGAGGACGTGGCGCGCATTTGCCATGCCCACCCCACGCTGAGCGAGGCGGTGAAGGAAGCGGCTCTGGCCGTGGATGGCCGGGCGGTGCACATCTGATGATCCGGCTCGGCGTCAATATCGATCACGTCGCCACCCTGCGCAACGCGCGCGGCGGCAATCACCCAGACCCGTTGACCGTGGCGAAATCCCTGGTCGGCTCGGGCATGGATGGCATCACCATCCATCTGCGCGAGGATCGGCGGCACATACGAGACGCCGATGCCGAGGCGATCTGCGCCTGGGCGGGCAAACCGGTGAATTTCGAAATGGCGGCAACGACCGAGATGGTTGCCATCGCCACAAGGCTGAAGCCGCATGGCTGCTGTATCGTGCCGGAGAAGCGCGCCGAAATCACCACCGAAGGCGGGCTGGACGTGGTGAACCACCGCGGCGAGCTACGCCCGGCCATTGCCCGGCTGAAGGATGCAGGCATCCGCGTGTCGCTGTTCGTGGACCCGGAACCAGACCAGATTCACGCCGCCGCCGAAGTGGGCGCGCAGGTGGTGGAGCTGCATACCGGCGCCTATGCCAACGGCAAGCTA
>JAGWZS010000124.1 GCA_018971905.1 Rhodospirillales bacterium
ACCGGCGTTGTGCTAACGCGGAATATCATCTTCGAAATCATCCTGCCGCCCTTGCTGTTCGAGGCCGCGATTAATATCCGCTGGAAGGATTTGCGGCAGGATGCTCTGCCTATCCTTACCCTTGCCATTCCAGGCACGCTGATTTCAGCGGCGATTGTTGCCGTAGCCAGCCATGTTCTCATCAAATGGCCTTTGCAACCCTCGCTGCTGTTTGGGGTTCTCATCGCGGCAACAGACCCCGTCGCCGTCATCGCAATGTTTAAGGATAACGGCGTGCGCGGCCGCCTGCGCCTGCTGGTGGAAAGCGAAAGCCTACTGAATGACGGCGTGGCCGCGGTGCTGTTTGCGCTGGTTCTGGCCTGGGCGCAGGCATCCGGCCAGGGGCATATGGGCTCGGCGCGGGCGGCAGGGCTGTTTGGCCTCACGGTTGGCGGGGGCATAGTTTCCGGTGTGGTTTGCGCGGGGCTTGCCATCGCCTTGGTACGCCGCACCACGGACCATCTGGTGGAAAGTGCTGTCACCACTGTGCTGGCCTATGGGTCTTTCATGCTGGCGGTGCGGTTTAATGGCTCGGGCGTGCTGGCCACTGTTACGGCCGGTCTGCTCATGGGCAATATTGGTCTTGCCCCCAGCAGCCGCTGGGGCATTTTCATGTCTGGCAAGGGCCGCGAGTTCACCTTGGCGCTGTGGGATTTCCTGGCTTTCATCGCCAATTCCTTTGTCTTTTTGCTCATTGGCATTACCGTGGCGGGAATACCGTTTCGCGCGCTTGGCGATTATACCCTGGCTTTGGGCATTCTTACGGTGCTGGCCGCAAGGGCGCTCACCATCTACCCGCTTTGCGGTTTGTTCAGGCACACGGCCCGGCGCATCCCGCTCCGCTTTCAGCACGTGCTTTGGTGGGGAGGTTTACGCGGCGCATTGGGATTGGCCTTGGCGCTCTCGCTGCCGCAAGGGCTGCTGATGCGCGGCCAGGTGCTCATTGCCACCTTTGGCGTGGTGGTATTTTCTGTGCTTGTGCAAGGGCTTACCATGCCAATGTTGTTGAATTTATTAAAAATCCACAAGAACAGGTAAATCAGCCCAACGTTTGCGCCAGCAGCACGGCGTTTAAAGCCAAAATTATTCCAGCCCCGCCAATGGCGGTGCCGCTCATCAACCGGGAATTGGCAAACCGCCCCATAATGTCCCGCCGGCGGGTGAACACCACTAGCGCCACCATCGGCACGGGCAGCGCGAAGGAGAGTACCACCTGGCTGATCACCAGCGCTCTGGTCGCATCCACCCCCATGGCCACCACCACAAAAGCCGGCACCATAGTCACTACCCGGCGCACCCAGACCGGAATTGTAAACCCAGCGAAGCCTTGCATCACCGCCTGGCCCGCCATGGTGCCAACGGTTGACGATGAAATGCCAGAAGCCATCAGCGAAACCAGAAACACCCCCGCCGCGGCGGGGCCCAGAAGCGGGGAAAGCGTGTGGTAGGCGGTGCTGATATCCGCAACCTCACGATGCCCGGCATGGAATGCACCGGCCGCTGTCATCACCATCGCGATATTTACCAGCCCGGCCAAACTCAACGCCACCACCACCTCGCGGTCGGAGAACCGCAGCAAAATCATACGTTCTTCGTCGTTCCTGGGCCTCACGCGGTGCTGGGTTAGGCTGGAATGCAGGTAAAGCGCATGCGGCATGACGGTAGCGCCGATAATACCAACCGCAATGGTCAGGGCCTCACTGTCTGGCAGGCGCGGCAACACCGCACCCGTGGTCGCCGCTGCCCAATTCACCGGGGCGATGAACAACTCGGCTACGTAGCAAACCACAATCACCAAAATCAGCAGGCCGATCATCAGCTCCATTGGCCGGAAACCGCGCCCACCCAGCAACAGCATGAAATATGTGATGAACCCCGTGACCGCCATGCCCGCCATCAGCGGCAAATGGCATAGCAGCGAAAGCCCGATGGTCCCGCCCAAAAACTCCGCGAGGTCTGTTGCCATGGCGGCCACCTCGCTCACCGCCCACATCGCATAAACCAAGGGGCGGGGCAGGTGGGTGCGGCATAGCTCCGCCAAATTGCGGCCAGTAATCAAACCCAGCTTGGCGGAAAGCGCCTGGAACAGCATGGCGATGAGGTTGGCCAGCACCACCACCCACAAAAGCTGGTAATTGTACCGTGCCCCGGCCTGAATATTGGTCGCGAAATTACCCGGGTCCATATAGGCGATCGAGGCGATCACCGCTGGCCCCGCAAACAGCAGAGGCGCGCCCAGCCCGGGGCTGCGCCCGGCCAGAATGGCGCGGATTTCAGCCTCTGTCCGTTTGCTCAGCCCTGTCTGGGTCTCGCCATCCATTTCCGCAGGTACTCCACACGCGCGTAACAGCGCGTGGGCTAAATGTAGCCAAGGCTACATTTATTTCAAGCGTGCCGCGTCCGTTGGCGGTGCGGGCATCTCAGACCATCTGTAAATGCCCGGTCTCGACGTTGAAATGCAGCCCGGCCAAGGTTAGCCGTCCGTCCATCACCCGCTCTTTAATCCAGGGGAAGGTCAACAAATTGGCCAGCGAAACGCGCACCGTCTCGTGTTCGCAGGCGGCGCATTGCGTCTCGAAATCCGCATTGGCGGTCTCTGGCGAATCGCAGACCCGCTGGCGTGCCGCCTTGGCGATCTTCATCCAGGAATCGACGAAATCCCGCCCGCCATCAGGCCCTTTCATCAACGCCCGCACACCGCCGCAACGGCTGTGGCCCAGCACCACGATGCTGCGCACATGCAGGGCGTTTACCGCGAATTCTACCGCGGCAGAGGTGCCGTGCTGTTTGCCATCTGGTGCATAGGGCGGCACCAGGGCGCTCACGTTACGCACCACGAAAATCTCGCCGGGCGCGCAATCGAAAATAAGTTCGGGCGCCACACGGGAATCAGCACAGGCGATCACCATCGCCGGTGGCGCCTGCCCATCCCGCGCCAGGGTGGTGTAGCGGTCCTTATGGTCCTGCCAATAGCCGCTGCGAAACCGCTCATACCCTTCAAGCAGTGTTTTCATAGTCCTTCCTTCTTGGCCTCGATCCATAATGCTTCCATTTCTTCAAGCGTCGAGTCACGCGGGGCTCTGCCGCGCGCCGCAAGCTTCGCCTCCACCCACCCGAAACGGCGGGTAAATTTTTTGTTTGCCCCCTCCAGGCATGCCTCCGCCTCCAGCCCCAGCTTGCGGGCGAGATTCACCAGCACGAACAGCAAATCGCCCAGCTCATCGGCCAGGCGATCGGGCTTGGCGCCTTCCAGCTCGGCCTTTAGTTCGGCCACCTCCTCATCCAGCTTCTCCAGCACGGCCTCTGCATTTGGCCAGTCGAATTTCACCCGGGCGGCACGGCTGGTAAGTTTCTGCGCTCTTTTCAGGGCCGGCAGCGCCTCGGCCACGCCATCCAACGCGCCATGCTGGGCGAGGCCAGCGCGCTCGGCGGCTTTTTGCGCCTCCCACGCGGCGGTTTGGGCGACGGCGCTGCGCGCGGCTTCCTGCCCGAACACATGCGGGTGGCGGCGGATCATCTTGTCTTTAATCGTTGCTGCCACATCCTCGAAATTAAACCAGCCGCGCTCCTCGGCCATGCGGGCGTGGTAGACCACCTGGAACAACAGATCGCCCAGCTCATCCTTCAGCATTGCCGGGTTGCCTGCGGCGATGGCGGCGCGCACCTCATAGGCTTCCTCGATGGTATAAGGTGCGATGCTGGCGAAATCCTGCTCCTTGTCCCACGGGCAGCCGGTCTCCGGGTCGCGCAGCGCGGCCATGACATTGATGAGGCCTTGAATCGGTGGTTCATTCGGCATGACGGGGGTTTTAGTAACCAGGAGTGAAAATGACCAGCGCCCATGAATTTTCGTTCCAAACGCTATCCGGTGAGGCGTATCCGCTCAGCGCCCTGGCCGGGCGCCCGGCGCTAGTGGTGAACACGGCCAGCAAATGCGGCTTCACCCCGCAATATGCCGGCTTGCAAAAGCTGTGGGAGACCTACAACCCGCACGGCTTTCTCGTCATCGGCGTGCCCTGCAACGATTTCGGCGCTCAGGAGCCAGGCAACGCCGAGGAGATCGGCCAGTTCTGCCAGGTGAATTACGGCGTCGGCTTTCCCATGATGGCCAAGGAACATGCCATAGGGGAGGCAGCGCATCCGTTCTTCCGCTGGGTGGTGACACAGAGAGGCTTTCTCGCCCGGCCGCGCTGGAATTTTTACAAATACCTTATCGGTAAAGACGGTACGCTGCGGGATTTTTTTATTTCCGCCACCAAACCCGAAGCCGGGCGGGTGCGGCGCGCCATCGAAAAAGCGCTTTAAATCAGCCGGAACGCATTTTCGATTATCCGCAGCGCTTCTTCCCAAAGCGCATAATGGTTGAGCTCATCAGGCTTTGCCCAGGCCACCTCCCGCACGTCATCTCCGGCTACGGCCTCGCCGCCGACATAGCGCGCCGCGAAATCCAGGATCGTGTAATGGAATTCAAGCCTGCCCTCAGCATCGCGGTGGATGGAATCCGCATGCCCCGCCAGCACCATGGGGCCGCATTCCAGCCCGGTTTCCTCCCGCAACTCTCTTCGCGCGGCCTCTTCCGCCGTTTCGCCAAGTTCCTGCTTGCCACCAGGCAAAGACCATGACCCAGCAGCCGGCGGCTTGCCCCGGCGCACAAGCAGCACCTCGTCATCCTTTAACAACACAATGCCAATACCGACTTTCGGCGCGGTGGGGTAGGAAGACATTATGGCTTTATCCTGCATTCACGGTTGAAATCGCATCGCGCTGGTCAAACAGATTTAACAAAACCCTCAAAGCTTTTCCGCGCGCGCCTTCAAGCTGCGGATCCTTTTGCAAAATCATCTCAGCATCCTTGTGTGCCATCCGCAGCAATTCGCCATCCTTTTCTGCATCGGCCAGCCTGTAGCCAGGCAGGCCGGATTGCCGGGTGCCCAGATACTCCCCCGCACCGCGCAGCCGGAAATCTTCATCTGAGATTAAAAAACCATCCTCGGTATCACGCAAAATCGAAAGCCGCTGGCGTGCCGTCTGGCCTAATTTATCGTCATGCAGCAGCAGGCAGAAACTCTTCGCCTGGCCGCGCCCCACGCGCCCGCGCAACTGGTGCAATTGCGCCAACCCGAACCGCTCGGCATGTTCTATCACCATCACATTGGCTTCCGGTACATCCACACCAACCTCAATCACGGTGGTAGCGACAAGAATTGTCTTGTTTCCTGCTGCAAATTCGTACAACGCTGTATCACGCGCCGCACTTTCCATTTGCCCATGCGCCATTGCCACGGCCGCGCCAAACCTGCGCTGCAATTCGGCAAAGCGTATTTCCGTGGCGGTAATATCCAGCGTCTCTGATTCTGAAACCAGCGGGCAAACCCAATAAACTCTTCCCCCCGCCGCAATGGCCCGCGCAATCGCCGCCTCCACCTTCGGAAGATCAGAAACGCGGTGCATGGTGGTGGTAATTTCTTGGCGGCCCTTGGGTTTTTCGGTAATGCGGGAGACATCCATCTCCGCCCAATGGGTCAGCAGTAGCGTGCGGGGAATGGGTGTCGCGGTCATCACCAGCAGGTCAACCATCTCGCCCTTGGCGCCCAGCGCCAGGCGCTGGTCCACGCCAAATTTATGCTGCTCGTCAATTACCGCCAAACCGAGATCATGAAACGCCACGTCTTTCTGAAAAATCGCGTGTGTGCCGATGAGAATTGGAATCGACCCATCATTCGTCCCAGCCAAAACCTCCCGCCGTGCTGCTCCTTTCACACTGCCGGTGAGCAATGCCACCGG
>JAGWZS010000125.1 GCA_018971905.1 Rhodospirillales bacterium
GCCCCGTTTTTTGCCTTTGTGGCGAATCTGGTGGCTGACGATGGCGGGGCGGCGATTGTTGCGGGCAATGAGCGCGTGCTGCGCGCCCGGCTTGCCGATGCGCGGCATTTCTGGGCGCTGGATTTGAAGACGCCGTTGGATGCGTTGCTGCCAAAGCTGGAAAAAATCACCTTCCATGCGAAGATTGGCACACAGCGCCAGCGCGCGGACCGGATCGCGGATCTGGCGGAGGAGATTGCCTCCGCCTTGGGAAGCTCCGCCGAGGAAGCCGGGCAGGCCGCGGTGGCGGGGTTGCTGGCAAAGGCCGACCTCGTGACCGGCATGGTGGGCGAGTTTCCGGAATTGCAGGGCATTATGGGCGGCTATTATGCCGCGCGCGGGCGCGGGCCTGTTATTGGCGGGGCGATTTTCACCCATTACCAGCCGAAGGGTCCGTCTGACGCTGTGCCCAGGGGCATTGTGCCGGTTGCCGTGGCGCTGGCGGACAAGCTGGACACGTTGCGGGAATTTTTTGCGGCTGGTGAAAAACCCACAGGCTCGGGTGATCCGTTCGCGCTGCGCCGCGCTGCGCTGGGTGTCATCCGCATTGTGCTGGAAAACAATCTGCGCCTGCATCTGCTGCCACTCACCAAGGGCGACAAGGAATTGTTCGGCTTTATCATCGAGCGGCTGCGGGTGAAGCTTCGCGGCGAGGGCAAACGGTTCGATGTTTTGGATGCCGTGCTGGCTACGGGCGAGGACGACGATCTGGTGCGGCTGATGAAGCGTGTCGAGGCGCTGTCCGTCATGCTGGGTACGGAAGATGGCAGGAATCTTCTTGCGGCTTATAAACGCGCCGCGAATATTCTGCGTATCGAAAACGCCAAGGACGGCCCGCATACGCCTGATCCTGTATTGGGGCCATTGCCGGAAAAGGCCGAGGAGGAGCTGCGCGATGGTTTGCAGTTCGTACTAAGCGAGACAGTTCCAGCTTTTGAAGCTGAGAATTACCCATTGGCGATTGCCGGGCTTGCCAAGTTACGAAGTCTCATCGACGCATTTTTTGAAAACGTTACGGTCAACGCAGACTCGCCGGAATTGCGCCGCAATCGTTTGCGATTGCTCGCGCGCTTCACGCAGGCGGTCAACCAAGTGGCGGAGTTTTCGCGCATAGAGGGTTGAGGAGAGCAAGGTCATGACCAAGTGGGTGTATAATTTCGGCGCTGGGATGAATGACGGAAACGCCTCGCTACGTAATCTGCTGGGCGGCAAGGGCGCCAATCTGGCGGAGATGGCGAGCATCGATTTGCCCGTGCCACCCGGCTTCACCATCACCACTGAAGTCTGCACCGCTTATTACGAAAATGACCATAACTACCCCGTCGCGCTGAAGGCCCAGGTGGATGCAGCACTTGCCCGCATAGAGCAGGCGGTGGACCGCAAGTTTGGCGACAAGAACAAGCCGCTGCTGGTTTCGGTGCGCTCCGGCGCGCGGGTTTCCATGCCGGGCATGATGGACACGGTGCTGAACCTTGGCCTGAACGACGAGACCGTGCGGGGGCTTGCCGCCGCGTCCGGCGATGAGCGCTTCGCCTGGGACAGCTACCGCCGCTTCATCCAGATGTATGGCTCGGTGGTGCTGGGGGTGGAGCATCACCGCTTCGAGGAAATCATCGAGCAGGTGAAGCTCGATGCCGACGTGACCGAGGATACAGCACTCTCCCCCGCGCAGTGGCGTGAGGTGGTGGAAGGCTACAAGAAGATGGTGCAGGAGGAGCTGAGCAAGCCCTTCCCGCAGAATCCGCAGGACCAGCTTTGGGGCGCCATTGGCGCCGTTTTTGGCTCTTGGATGAACCCGCGCGCCAATGTGTATCGCCGCCTGCATGATATTCCGGCCGATTGGGGCACGGCGGTGAATGTGCAGGCCATGGTGTTCGGCAATATGGGCGATGACTGCGCCACCGGCGTGTGCTTCACCCGCGACCCTTCCACCGGGTTGAACGAATTTTATGGCGAGTATCTGGTGAACGCCCAGGGCGAGGACGTGGTGGCGGGCATCCGCACCCCGCGCCCGCTCTCCAAGGCTTATGCGAAGCCGGGCGAGATTTCGATGGAAGAGGCGCTGCCCGAGGTATACGCCGATTTGCGCAAGGTGCGGGATATTCTGGAAAAACACTACCAGGATATGCAGGATATCGAATTCACCGTGCAGCGCGGCAAGCTCTATATGCTGCAAACACGCGCGGGCAAACGCACGGCTGAGGCGTCTTTGCGCATTGCCGTGGAGATGGCGAATGAAGGGCTGATCGACCGCAAAACCGCCGTGATGCGGGTGAACCCGGCGGGGCTGGACCAGCTTTTGCACCCCACACTGGACCCTAAGGCGGAGAAGAATTTATTCTCCAAGGGCCTGCCCGCCTCGCCGGGGGCGGCGTGCGGAATTGTGGTGTTCTCGGCCGATGAGGCGGAGATGCGCGCGCAAAAAGGTGAGTCAGTGATTCTGGTGCGGATCGAGACCAGCCCTGAAGATATTCACGGTATGCATGCTGCCCGGGGTATTCTTACCACCCGCGGCGGCATGACCAGCCACGCCGCCGTGGTGGCGCGCGGCATGGGCCGGCCTTGTGTGGCCGGTGCTGGCGGGATTCTGGTTGATTACGGCGCGCAGACGCTCTCCGCCGGTGGTGTCAGCTTACGCGCGGGGGATATTCTGACCCTCGATGGTTCCACCGGCGAGGTGTTTGCCGGTACGGTGAAAATGGTCGAGCCGCGGCTTTCTGGCGATTTTGGCACGTTGATGGAATGGGCGGATGCAGTGCGCCGGCTGAAGATTCGCGCCAATGCGGAAACCCCGCTGGATGCGCAAACCGCGCGTAAATTTGGCGCGGAGGGAATCGGGCTTTGCCGCACCGAGCATATGTTTTTCGACGCCGAGCGTATTGGCGCGGTGCGGCAGATGATCATGGCCAAGGATGAAGCCGGGCGCCGCGCGGCGCTGGCCAAGCTGCTGCCTTTCCAGCGGCAGGATTTCATCTCGCTGTTCAGGATCATGGAAGGGCTGCCGGTGACGATCCGGCTGCTGGACCCGCCGCTGCATGAGTTCCTGCCGCATGGCGAGGCGGAGCTGGCCGAGGTGGCTGCCGCGCTGGGCATGGATGGAGCCGCGATGCGCCAGCGTGCGGCCGAACTGGCCGAGACCAACCCGATGCTTGGCCATCGCGGTTGCCGCCTGGGTATCAGCTATCCGGAAATTTACGAGATGCAGGCCCGGGCGATCTTCGAGGCGGCCATCGAGGTTTCCAAGACTGCCAAGGCGCCGGTGCCGGAGATCATGATTCCGTTGATCGGCACCCGGAAAGAGCTGGACATTACCCGCGCCCAGGTGGACGCTACCGCGAAAGCCGTGTTCGCGGAAACCGGCCAGAGCATCGACTACTCCGTCGGCACGATGATCGAACTGCCGCGCGCGGCGCTGGTGGCCGATGAGATTGCCGGGGCGGCGGATTTCTTCTCCTTCGGCACGAATGATCTCACGCAGACCGTGTTCGGACTTTCACGCGACGACGCCGGCAAGTTCCTGCCGACTTATGTGGAGAAGGCGATATTGCCGAAGGACCCGTTCGTGACCATCGACGTGGAAGGCGTGGGCGAGCTGGTGAGAATCGCGGCCGGGAAGGGGCGCGCGGTAAAGCCGAAGCTGAAGCTTGGCATTTGCGGCGAGCATGGCGGCGACCCGGCATCCATCAGCTTTTGTGAGACGGTGGGGCTGGATTATGTTTCCTGCTCACCCTACCGCGTGCCGGTGGCGCGGCTGGCGGCGGCGCAGGCGGCGATTGAGAGCAGGGAAACTCATTTCCGCGATAAATAGTCGCGGCTGGGCGTGTTGCTATGTGCCGGCCGCCGCTTTTCCATCCAGCGACGGTACGTGGCAGCCAGGTAGAATCTGGCCGTTGAATTTTGGCCAGACCTGGGTTTCGCCCAAAATCGGTAGGCCGATATAGCCATGCAGGTCCAGGTTGCCGGCAGCGTCGAATTTTACCATGGTGCGGTAAACATTGCCGTTGCGCGGGTCTTGCAGCGCGCCCTTCCAGCGTTTGGTGCCATCGTCCGCCGGGGGAGCGGGAGCCACGCGCAGCATCAGAAACCCGCATTGCGGCTGGCCGCGCCAGTCGGTGGGCATTGTGTCGCCAGGGTGGCTTAACGCAATGCCCGCGATGAAACCGCACAGATCATCGCCGCAGGGGGCGATTTGCAGCACGATCTCCCGGCCGGAGGATACCCAATAGCCTGATTTGAAGGGTTTTGCCTGAGCGGAAGCGGCAGCCGCGGCGCCAGCCAGCAAAAAGCCAGCCAGCAGCCACGGGCGCGTAGAATCAAAATCTCCCAGACGGTGCCGCTTGTTGAGGCTTGCCGTCCTGAATTTCTTAACAAGCCTGGACGTGAGCGCGGCAGCATTAATGTGTAACAAGAGTGTCATTTCCGGGTATTGTGGCAAAAAAGCAGCACCAGAGCGGTGGCTCAGGCGTTGTCTTTTGCCGTGCGGATCCGCGCGAACGATTGCGCATCCCTGGCGCGGATGAACGGGTTGGTGGCGCGCTCCAGGCCGAGGCTCACCGGCAGCGTGGGCAGGCCCTGCCCGCGCATCACCTGCACCTGCACGGCGCGCCGCCGCAAGGCCTCGTTCTGGGGCTCCACGGTGAGGGCGAAGCGGGCGTTGGAGGAGGTGTATTCATGCCCGGCGCAAACCTGCGTTTCGTCTGGCAGGTCACCATATTTGGCGATCGAATTGAACATCTGCTCGGCGCTGCCTTCAAACAGCCGGCCGCAGCCGAGGCTGAACAGCGTGTCACCCGGAAGCAGGATGTTGCCGTCGGCGATGTAATAGGAAATATGGCCCAAGGTGTGGCCAGGCGTTTCGATCACGCGCAGCCGGGCATTGCCGAACTCCACCAGTGAGCCTTCATGCACCGGGATATCCAGCGGGGGCAGGCGGTGTGCGTCTGCCTGGTTGCCGACAATAGTGGGGTGGTACATGTCCACCAGCCCTGCCACGCCGCCAATATGGTCGTCGTGGTGGTGGGTCAGGAAGATGAAATCCAGACCCAGGCCAAGCCGTTCCAGCACCGCGATGGCGGGTGCGGCCTCAGCGGGGTCGACAATGCCGGTTTTGCCGGTGGCGGAGTCGATCAGCAGCCAGGCGTAATTATCGGACAGCATGGGGATGGCTTGGGCGGTGACGGTCATCTCTTTCTCTCGCTCCTTGGGTTCGCTGCGTTATATAGGGGCAATGGCGATGGATGCGCGAGATGCTGCAGGATTTTATGCAACGCCGCTGGGGCGGCATGCGGCCGCGGCGCTGCGGCGCAAGCTGAGCAGGCTTTGGCCGCGCATGGCGGGGCTTTCGGTGCTTGGCATCGGCCATGCCGGGCCTTGCCTGCATTTATGGCGTGAGGACGCGCGCTGTGTTGCGGTTTCGCCCGCTTACATGGGGGCAGCACCCTGGCCGGCCGGCCGGCCGGGGCTTTCCTGCCTGGCGGAAGAAGAGGCGCTGCCGTTTCCGGATCTGTCTTTCGACCGGGTTTTGCTCGTGCACGGGCTGGAGCAGGCGGAAAACGCCCGCCGGGCGCTGCGGGAGGTCTGGCGGGTGCTGAAGGATGACGGGCGGCTGATCGTGATGGCCCCCAACCGGCGCGGGCTGTGGGCCTATGCGGAAAGCACGCCATTTGGGCATGGCCAGCCTTATTCAGAAGGCCAGTTGGCGCGGCTGCTTGGCGGCCTGTTTTTTCAGGTGGAGGCGCAGAGCAGCGCGCT
>JAGWZS010000126.1 GCA_018971905.1 Rhodospirillales bacterium
GGCTTTCTTGTCATTCGCCTGTACCACCACCCAGGGGGCGGCAGCGCTGTCTGTCGCCAGCAGCATGGCGTTGCGAGCCTTGGTGTAGTCGTCAAAATGCCTCAGCGCCTTTTCGTCGATTGGGCTGATCTTCCATTGTTTCAGCGGGTCATCCCGCCTGGCCTCGAGCCGTTTTTTTTGTTCTTTGCGGCTGATATCGAGATAATATTTAATAATGATGATTCCGGCGTCGGCCAGCATGGTCTCGAACGTCGGTGCGGTGCGCATAAATTCGCGATATTCGCTGTCGGTACAGAAGCCCATCACTTTTTCCACACCGGCGCGGTTATACCAGGAGCGGTTGAACAGCACGATCTCCCCGGCGGCAGGCAGATGTGCCACGTAACGCTGGAAATACCATTGCGTTGTCTCAAAATCTGAGGGCTTTGGCAGCGCCACAACCCGGATATCACGCGGGGAGAGATGCTCGGTAATGCGCTTGATGGTGCCGTCTTTACCCGCTCCGTCCCGCCCCTCCAGGATAATCAACACCCGGCGGCCTTCGGAGATGACGTGGCGCTGCAGTTTCACGAGTTCGATCTGCAGGTGGCGAAGCTGTTTTTCGTAGCCTTGTTGCTTGGGCATGGCGCAACCATAGGCGCACGTTTTAAGTTGTGCAAAGCTTCTTAAGCATAAGGAAATAAACAATGCAGAATGAGGTTTGCGCTGTGGCGACGGCACTTATCGCGGCATTCGAGGCGAATGACCGGGACGGGTATTTCAGCTATTTCATCCCCGAGGCACGGTTCATCTTCCATGCCGTGCCTTTCGTGATGGAAAGCCGCGCCGCCTACGAGGCTGAATATGACCGCTGGGTGCGCGAGGAGGGCTTCACTGTGCTGGAATGCACCAGCACCCGTCAGCATGCCGATGTTTACGGCGACAGTGCCGTGTTCACCCATCAAACCTTCACCCGCGTGCGCACCCATGTGGGCGAGAGCGGGTATCACGAGCGCGAGAGCATCATCTTCACTCGGCAAAACGGGCGGTGGCTTGCGGTGCACGAGCATCTTTCGCTATTGCCGGACGGTGCCAGCTAAAACATCACTACCGCGCGCAGTCCGGCCACCAGCTCGTTGCCGATCCTTTTGCCGCTGCCATTGGGGTTATCGATCCCGCCGGCTGGGTTGACGACATATTGGACATCGGGCTGCAATACGAGCCAGGGCGTAGCCTGCGCCTGGTAAGTGGCTTCGAAGAGTATTTCAGTGCCCTGGCGCGGCAGCCCTGCGGCGGCGTCGGCATCGGCGGTGCGGGCGGAGACATGCGCCACGCCGACATCCAGCCCCGCCTGGTCGTTATCGCGGCCCGGCAATGGCGCGCTGAGCGTGACCCCGCCATTGAAGCCGAGATCGACGATGTTGCGGTCGCTCGGCGCGCCCATGATCCGGCCGAAAACATTCAGGCTGCGGTTGCTGTCGGCTACGGATTGCCAGACCGTCTGGTCCACCACGCCATACAGGCTGTAATTGCCGCGATGATTGTAGCCGTAAAGCTCGTCCACGAAATTGGCCGAATCATACCAGCCGCCAAATTTGTAGGTGCCAGGCAAACCGAACGGCTTGGCGCTGTATTGCAGCTCCGCGATCCATAGCGCGCCGTTCTTTAGCGAGAACCGGCCGCCACGCGGGTCCAGCGCCTGCTGGTCCGCGTTGAACGGGCCGGCGCCTGGGTCATCGTCGAACACCCCGGCCAGAACGGCGGTGTTACCATTGGGCTTGAACTGGCCGCGCACGCCCAGCGAGCTGAGAGGATAGGCCGGACCGCCGCCATAAAGATCGGCTGAGGGGACAATTGGCCAACCCGCCATGGTGTTCACGAACAGGGCGGAGTAGGCGCTGCCGATGAACTCGTTGTCGATGCTTTGCTGACCGAGCTTGATGTCGAACTTTCCGCCCAGAAAGGCTTGGTCGTACCACGCCTCCCAGAGGCGGGTGGCGTTGTCGCCCTCATTGCCGTTGGCGGTTTGCAGAGTGTCCAGGTAATACGGGCTCAGCGACCGGCCATGAAGTTGCAAAGCCGAAACATAAAATGTCCCGCCTGGCAAGCCAAACGCCTTGCCGGTATCCACACCCATGGTCATGGTGGTCAGGCCCTGCATGGTGGCGCCGGTTTTCACACCGCCGGAAAGATTGCCGAGCAGGTTTTCAGAATCCGTGATGCCGATGGTCATGCCATGCGCCGCCAAAGCCGGCCGCAAACCGCCCCAATCGCCAAGCAGCCCGGTATTGCCTGCCTGCTGCGCCATGGCCGGGGCCGCCAGCGCCAAGGGCAGAATGCATGCCACGGCGCGGCGCCAAGTGTAGACGTTCAAATTATGCCCCTTTTCGCAAATATCCGGCTTTGCCAGCACGATGGTATTTCATAGCAAAGCCGCGTGGCCCGCAAGCGGTTCAGAGCCGCCGGTACATCACCAGCGCATCCACATCGCCTTGCTCAGGATGTTGAAAAGCCCCCGGCAGCAGCCCCACGGTTTCAAATCCCATCTGCTGCCATAACCCTATGGCGCGCCGGTTGGTGCTGACCACGAGGTTGAACTGCATGGCGCGAAACCCCGCCACCCGCGCAGCATCCAGCGAGTGCGCGCACATCGCCCGCGCCACGCCGCGCCCGGCGGCCCAGCCTGCGGTCATGTAGCCGCAATTGGCCACATGCGCGCCGCCGCCGGCCTGGTTAGCTTTCAGGTAATATGTGCCGGCGATGCGGCCTTCCAGCTCCGCCACGAAGCACTGCTTATCTGGCGCCAGCCAATAGCCGAGCGCCTGCTCCCGGCGCCAGTCGCGGGGCAGAGCGTAGGTGTCGCCGGCGACGATCACGGGGGCCAGAATTTGCCAGATGCTCTCGGCGTCTTCTGCGATAGAGGGGCGGATAGCGGGGTTCATCGCGGCCTCATTCCGTTTGCCCCGCGCTGGACGGCGCCATTCTTCCGGGCATAAAACGGCGGTGCCGAGGGAGCCTTGCCATGACGAAAATCGTTTCCTTCACCCGTGTCTTGAACGAGGACGACATTATCGAGGCTTTCGTGCGCCACCATGCCGGCCATGTAGATGAGATGCTGTTTCTCGACAATGGCAGCACGGACCGCACATTGGAGATTTTGCAGGCGCTGCGCGAGGAAGGGTTTCCCCTCAAGGTGTTCCGCAACCATGCCGTCAGCTTTGATGAAATCGCCGTTAACAGCTGGGGCTATCTTGCCGCCTCGCAGCTTTTGGCCGCCGATTGGGTGGGGCTGCTGGACGCGGACGAATTCATCGCCACGCCGGATTCCGCGCCGCTCTCCACGCTGCTGCCGCCGGATGCGCTGGCGGTGAGCATGCAGCTAGTAAATTACGGGCAGGTGGGCGGAGAGAACCCGGCCGAACCGGTTATCCCCTGGCGGCTGCGCTGGCGTTACGCGGGGGAGACGAATGTAGATAAAGTGATAGTGCGGGGCAGCTTGCCAGGGCTTGTGGCGGGGGCGGGGAATCATGGCGCGTTCATAAACGGCCAGCCCGTGCCTGCGCCCAGGCTGGATGGCGTGTGGCTGGCGCATTACCCGCGCCGCAGCGGCTGGCAGGTGATGCAGAAATGGGCCGCCGGACGGCTGAAGGCCTTGGCAGCGGGCGCGGCGGCGGGGCATTTCTCCGAGCATTATGCCTCCCCTTTCGAGACGTTGCGCGACAAGCCCGGGGAACTGTTGCTGAATCCGGGATTCCTGGAACAGGAGTTTAACAAATCCCTCGCCGTAGAGGCGCCGCTGGCTTATCTGGGCGGTGACCTGGCCTATTATGAACCTTCCGACCCCAGGATGAAGGCGCTTTCGAACTTTTTGCACTACACGGAGCAACTGGCCCGCCAGCATGGTAGGCTGCTGGATGAATCGCCCGAGGCGCGCGCCCTGGTGGAAGCATGGAACACGCGGCGAGATTTCCTTTTTTGAACCGCCTTGTGTTGAAAAATGCGGCCTCGTGGCTATTTAGGGCGAGTTGGGCCCGGCCATGCCCTGTGACACATTGCATTTCGTCACAATTTCGGCTTAAGCCGAAGGCCAGATAAACCGCGACAGGAGACTTTCCAATAGCCAGACCGCCAGCGCCGCCCGCTCCACCCTCCCGCGAGGGGCCCCGGGTTAACGAAGAAATCAGAATTCCGCAGGTTCGGCTGATCGACCAGAATGGTGAAATGATCGGGGTGCTAAGCACCCGGGACGCCATTGCCCGCGCCTATGCAGCTGGGTTGGATCTGGTCGAGATCAGCCCCAATGCCGAGCCGCCGGTCACCAAGATCCTCGATTACGGCAAGTTCAAGTACGAACAGCAGAAGAAGCGGAACGAGGCGCGAAAGAAGCAGAAGGTTGTCGAGATCAAGGAGGTGAAGGTTCGCCCCAATATCGACGAGAATGATTATCAGGTGAAGCTGCGCGCCATGAAGGGCTTTATCGGCGAGGGCGACAAGGTGAAAGTGACCCTGCGCTTCCGTGGCCGCGAGATGGCGCACCAGGAGCTGGGCGTCAAGGTGCTGGAACGCATCCGTGGTGACATGGAGGTCGACACCAAGGTTGAGCAGATGCCCCGGATGGAAAACAGGCAGATGGTGATGGTGTTGTCGCCGAAATAACAGACATAACTGTATCAAAATAAAAAACCCGGCGCGAGGCCGGGCTTTTTGTGCCAAAAACCAAAGCTATCACTCTGCTTTGGCTTGTTCCTCGGTTTTAGCGCGCGGTGGGCGGCCGCGGCGTTTGGGGGCGGCGCCACCGGGTTCCGTGAGGGTAAGCTCAGGTGCCGTTGGCGGCGCCTCAGGTTTGATAGGAATGGCGCGTGCTTCAATCGCTCCGGTATTTTGCTTTACCTCAGGTTGGTCGCCAAGCCCGGCGGGCCCCTCGCGGACGGCGGCTCTCAGCTCGGCCTCCAAGGCGGAGCTGATATCGATGGGCGTATCGGCCACGGGAGTGGAAAACCGGTTTTGGCGGTCATGCCGGTCGCGCTGCTGAAACTCTTGGCGCGGTCGCTGTTCAAAACGCCGATCCTGGCGATTCTCACCTTGCCGATTTTCGCGGTTTTCCTGTCTGTTGTCGCGATATTCGCGGTTTTCCTGCCGGGGCTCGCCTTGCCGGTTGTCGCGGTATTCGCGGTTTTCCTGGCGTATCTCACGGCTTTCTTGCGCCTCGTTTTCGGGCGCCTGCTCACGGCGTTGATACTCGCCTTGGCTTTGATAGCGTTGCTCGCCGGTTTGCCCGCCTTGCCCCGGGGGCGGCAGGCCTTGCGCCGCATTAATGGCACTCAGGATGCGGAAATAATGCTCGGCATGTTGATAGTATGCTTCGCCCAGCACGCGGTCGTTGGAAGATGCCGCATCGCGCGCCAATTGCGAATATTTGTCATAAAGCTGCTGGGCCGTGCCGCGCACCCGCATTTCCGGACCGGAACTGTCGAATACATGGTTCCTGTTGAGCGGTATGCCGTTTTGCTGATTGCGAAACCCGCCCCCGCCACCACCACCACCGCCGGAACGATGGTTGCGTCCACGCATGCGCTTCATATTCATAGGCTTGTGTCTATCCTCGTCTGCTGGCTTGCGCGGTGCGGTGTGCAGATCAATTGCCTTTCTGGCTCCAGTATGGCCGGAGACTCGTGGGCAAGACAGGCCGCGCCATTCGTGCTTAGCTGTAAATACACATCCTGCCAATCACTTATTTG
>JAGWZS010000127.1 GCA_018971905.1 Rhodospirillales bacterium
GCCAGTCGATGAGGCGCATAAAAGCCCCATCATCAATACGCCCATCCTCGTGCATGGGCGTCACAAGGGCGGTGAAAGAGCCGTGAAACATTTTTGGTCCTTGAGGCGTTTGGTCCAGCGTTTCACCTAAACGTCTCTGCTGGCGGGGGCAAGCGGGCTTTGGTAAGGTTTGGCCCGCGCCCTCAGCACTGCTAGAAAGACCACATGAAGTTTCTGGCCGCCTTGCCATTGCTGTTCATGCCGGTCTGCGCGCTGGCGCAAACCGCGGCCTCCCCGCAAATCATGGCCGACGTGCAAGCGGGCCAGTTTTTCCAGGCCGAGCAGCTCGCCACCGCCACCAAAGACCCGCTGGTGGTCAAGCTCGTCACCTTCTTTCGCCTCATCAGCCCCGGTGGCGGCAGTGCCGATGAAATCCAGGCGTTCATAAACGCCAACCCAGACTGGCCAATGCAGGGCCTGCTGCATTTGCGCAAAATTCAGGCATCGGGGCTTTATCAGCCCGCCATCCCCACCATCACGCCGCCTTTCATCACCCAGGCGCAGGCCCTGCAAGAAGCGGGTCAGGATGAAGAGGCCGCTCAGCTTTGGCAAAGCCAGGGCAAGGCGGCCATGGCGGCAGCAGATCCTGAGCAGCAGCTTCTGTTCTGGCCCGCCCAAAACGAACTCGCCCGCGCCTTATTGGAAGAAGGTGACCCAAAAGCCGCCTATCGTGTGGTTATCGCCGTCAACCCGCCCATCTCCGGCGCCACCGCGCGGGAGCAAATCATAGACCGCGATTTCCTCGCCGGTTTTCTGCTCCTGCGCTTCCTGAACCAACCGCAAGAGGCCGCAACCTGGTTTCAGGATCTTGCCTCCTCGTCCACCGCCGCCATTTCCCAGGCGCGCGCCTATTACTGGTTGGGGCGCAGCGAAACCGGCACCGCCGCCCAGCAAGACTATACTCGCGCCGCCGCATACCCTGATACGTTCTACGGCCAGCTCGCCTCGCTCGCCCTGGGCGAATCCCCGCAGACCCTGGCGCAGCGCATCAACACCGTGCCGGAACCTGGCTTCACAGCCCAGGACGCACTGGATTTCGGCCTGGGTGAACTGCCCCGCGCCGCCGTGCTGCTGGTGCAGATGAACGACCCGCACGACGCGCAAATCTTCCTGGACCGGATCGGCCAAACGGCGCTGGACGATAAATCGCGCCTGATGGCGGCAAAACTGGCGCTGGGGCTCGGCTTCCCGCAGTCGGCCGTCACCATCGCGCGGCTTGCCGGCATCTCAGGCCAAATGCTGGTGCGCGAAGGCTGGCCGATTCCGTATCACCCGCCGTCCTCCATCCTGGACCCAGCCGTTTCGCTCGGCATCATGCGGCAGGAAAGCAGCTTCAACCCTACCGTCGTCTCAGGCGCCGGCGCCATCGGGCTGATGCAGCTGCTGCCCTCCACCGCCCTGCGTACGGGCGAAAAATACGGTCTGCCCGCTGACAATCTGTTCGACCCCACCCAAAATATGGCCCTCGGCGCCAGCTATCTGGCCCAGGAGATCAGGAATTTCGGCGACTGCCTGCCGCTCGCCATTGCCGCCTATAATGCGGGGCCAACAAATGTAGCTAACTGGCTGGGCGAAAATGGCGACCCTGAGCTCGGCACCAACCCCGGCGGCGCCAACATGATCGACTGGCTGGAGGAAATTCCCTTCAGCGAAACACGCAATTATGTGCAGCGCGTGTCCGAGAATATCACCATCTACCGCGCCCTGCTCACCGGCTCGGCCACATCGCCGGTCGCGAAATGGCTGCAACAACCCTAACCCCCTGGCGTTTCATCGCCTCGGGCTTTGGCGCCGGCTGGGCGCCGAAGGCGCCGGGCACGTTTGGCTCCCTGGTTGGCCTGGCCATCGGCTGCCTGCTGCTGCTGGCCGGGCATCTGGCGGTGCTGGCGGGCATCATCACGGCCACGGCGCTTGGCCTTTATGCCATCCGGCAATTGCCAGAATCGGGCCAAGACCCCGGCTGGATCGTGATTGATGAAATCGCCGGGCAGATGCTCCCGCTTCTGGCGCTGCATGGCCTCCGCCTCTGGGGCGCGCTCGGCGCCTTTGCGCTGTTCCGGCTGTTCGACATCTGGAAACCCTGGCCGGTCAGCTGGGCAGACCAGCGCCGGGATGAATTCGGCATCATGGGAGACGATCTCATCGCCGGCCTGCTTGCCCTGGTGGCCTTGTTCATTTTTTACCGGATAATGCCTCTATGAACGCCGCCGAACTGATCGAGCTTTACAAGACCCGTGGCATGACTCTGGCCACGGCGGAAAGCTGCACGGGCGGGCTGGTGGCCGGAGCCATCACCGCTGTTTCCGGCTCTTCCGCCGTGTTCACCCACGGTTTCGTCACTTACGCCAACGCGGCGAAAACCCAGATGCTGGGTGTGTCTGAAGCCATGCTCGCGGCCCATGGCGCTGTCTCGGCCCCCGTGGCCCAGGCCATGGCGGAAGGCGCGCGGAACCGGGCGCACACAAATGCCGCGGTTTCCGTTACCGGCATTGCCGGGCCGGATGGCGGCAGTGCGGAAAAGCCCGTCGGCACTGTCTGGTTTGGCCTGGCCACCGCAGCGGGAAGCGTTTCTGAACACCGGCTTTTTATCGGCAACCGGGATGAAATCCGCGCCCAGGCAGTGGCCTTTGCCCTGGCTCTGGCCGCCCGCGCCGCCACATCCGAAGGAGTTTAACATGAGCAGAACGCTGAACGCCTGGGACAAGGCAAAGCGGGAAAGCCGCAAGATGACGATGATCACCGCCTATGATGTCACCTCCGCCAGGCTCGCCGAAGCGGCGGGAATCGATGCGCTGCTCATCGGCGATTCACTGGGCATGGTCTTCGCGGGCGACCCTGACACGTTGCGCGTCAGCCTGGAGCAAATGGAGTATCACACCGCCATCGTCGCCAAGGCGGTCACCAAGCCGCTTGTCATGGCCGACCTGCCCTTCGGCAGTTTCGAGGACTCACCCGCCCAGGCTTTTGCCTCCTGTGCGCGGCTGTTGAAGGCTGGCGCGCAGATCGTGAAGCTGGAAGGCGGCGCGCCGATGGTTGAAACCGTGTCGTTTCTGTCCCAGCGCGCCGTTCCCATCTGCGCCCATATCGGGCTAACGCCGCAGCATGTCCGCCAGATCGGCGGCTTCAAGCGCCAGGGCAAAACGCCCGAAGCCGCAGCGCAATTGCTTGAGGATGCGCTGGCACTGGCCGATGCCGGAGCCAGAATGCTGCTGATGGAAGCCATCCCCGCGGAACTCGCGGCGGAAATCACCGCGAAGGTGGCCATTCCCACCATCGGCATCGGCGCCGGGCCAGGAACAGACGCGCAGGTGCTGGTGCTTCACGACGTGCTCGGCCTTACCCCCGGCAGCGCCCCATCTTTCTCCAAGACATACCTGGACGGCGCGAGCCTCATCACCGCCGCCCTGGCCAATTTTGCAGACGAGGTCCGGGGCGGCATTTTCCCCACCTAAACAAAAAACCCTTCCGCCACGGCGGAAGGGTTTTTCAAATCTCCAGCGTTTAAGCCGGCACCGGCCCCAGGCCCGGTGCTTCCGGCTTGGGCGCCGCCGTGGGCACGGAGCCACGACGGTTGTTATTATCCGGCATCGGCTCATCCACCACTTTGCGAGTGATCTTCTCGCCGCGCAGCACCATCTGGATCTCATCGCCCGAAAGCGTCTCGTATTCGAGCAACCCTTGCGCCAGCCGCTCCAGATCCTCGCGCCGTTCGGTCAGAATGCGCTTCGCTTCGGCATAGGCATGGTCGATGATCCGGCGCACCTCGTCATCAATCTCCCGCGCCGTCGCCTCTGACACATTCTTGCCCCCGCCCATGGAATGGCCAAGAAACACCTCCTGGCCGCTATCCACGTAAGACACCATGCCCAGCTTCTCAGACATGCCCCATTCAGAGACCATGCGCCGGGTCGTATCGGTCGCCATTTTAATGTCACCCGAGGCACCATTGGAAACCTTGTCCGGCCCAAATATCAGCTCCTCCGCCGCGCGCCCGCCCATCGCCATGATCAGCTGCTGCAGCAGCTTAATCTTGGACATGGAATAGCGGTCGCCTTCTGGCAGGCTCATCACCATGCCCAGCGCCCGGCCGCGCGGAATAATCGTGGCCTTATGCACGGGGTCGCACTCAGGCAGAGTAATGGAGCAAATGGCGTGCCCGCCCTCATGATAGGCGGTCATTTTCTTCTCATCGTCAGACATGACGAGCGAGCGGCGCTCAGCCCCCATCATCACCTTGTCCTTGGCGTGCTCGAACTCCGCCATGGCGACCACGCGTTTGCCGATGCGCGCCGCCAGCAGCGCCGCCTCGTTCACCAGATTGGCGAGGTCCGCGCCTGAGAAACCTGGCGTGCCACGTGCGATGGTCTTGGCATCCACATCGGAGGCCAGCGGCACCTTGCGCATATGCACCTTCAGAATTTTCTCGCGCCCAGTCACATCCGGGTTGGGCACCACCACCTGGCGGTCGAACCGTCCCGGGCGCAGCAGGGCCGGGTCCAGCACGTCCGGGCGGTTCGTGGCCGCGATCAGAATTACACCCTCGTTGGACTCAAACCCGTCCATCTCCACCAGCATCTGGTTCAGGGTCTGCTCGCGCTCGTCGTTGCCGCCGCCCAGGCCCGCACCGCGATGCCGGCCCACCGCGTCGATCTCGTCGATGAAGATGATGCACGGCGCGTTCTTCTTGCCCTGCTCGAACATATCGCGCACGCGCGACGCACCCACGCCGACGAACATCTCAACAAAGTCAGACCCAGAGATGGTGAAGAACGGCACATTCGCCTCGCCCGCAATGGCGCGGGCCAGCAGCGTCTTGCCCGTGCCGGGCGGGCCCACCAGCAGGCAACCTTTCGGAATCTTGCCGCCCAACCGCTGAAACTTTTGCGGGTCGCGCAGAAATTCCACAATCTCCTGCAACTCGTCCTTGGCCTCATCAATCCCGGCTACATCCTCGAACGTCACGCGCCCCTGCTTCTCGGTCAGCAGCCGCGCGCGAGACTTGCCAAAGCCCATGGCCCGGCCGCCGCCGCCCTGCATCTGGCGCATGAAGAAAATCCACACCCCCAGAATCAGCAGCATCGGCGCCCAGTTCAGCAGCGCGCGCAGCAGCGGGTTCATGGTGTCGCCTTCGGGCTTGGCGGTCACATTCACACCGGCATTGGTCAGCTTGGATATCAACGACGGATCAGACGGCGCATAGGTCTCGAAGCTCTTGCCATCCTTGGTGCTGCCGGTGATGTCATGCCCGGCAATTACAACGCTCTGCACCTGGTTGCTCTTCACCTCATCCAGGAAGCTGGAATAGGCGATCTGCGCTGAGTCCGTCTGCGTGGTGGAGGGCTGGAACACGTTGAACAGCACCACCAGAAACAACGCCACAACAACCCACAGCGCGATATTTCGACCCAGATTATTCATCTAGACTCTTTCCAATTCTATCAACCGGTCCGCCCGCCCTGCACGAGGCACGGGGTCTTCCTTCAGCTCACATAGGTATATTGCGCAGAATTCCCAGCCCAGCACAAATAAATCATGCTTCAGTTTAGGCTTGAAAAGGCCGCGCCGTGGCGGGCAT
>JAGWZS010000128.1 GCA_018971905.1 Rhodospirillales bacterium
GGAACAAATCAAGCGTCAAACCATCCAGCAAAGACGCTTGCGCCATAACCAAATAGCCGCTTAAAATTTTAACCCAATAGGTGAGCCAAAACCTCCGTTAAAGCACGCTGCCAATTGTCTCAAATCATTCGACGATGGACAAGCGCCCAAAAATGCCGCTTGATCGTCTTCTCGGATAGCGTGGTGCCACCTGCCGGGGCATCCGCTATGATAGCCTGAATGGGCTTATCCTTTTCAGCGTGAGACTTCCTGTACTTGGCGGGAATACGGCGCAGAGTGGCTCGGAACCGCTCCCCATCGACCGCCGTGTAATCATCAATGGCTCTGTCCCCCACAATCTCAAGGAATAAAGCAAAGGATGCAGACGCCTGCGAGGCGGCGTTATTACGCCACTGAGCCGACGCTTTTCCCCAACCAATGAAATCACTGGAAAACGTCGAAGCTAGAGGCCGGGAAGGCTCAGTAGGCTGAGTTGGAATACGAGCCGCCGGTTCTGGTTCTACCGTGGCAAGATCAATCAGCGCAGACGAATCGACCCAGACAAGCGGTTCACTGCCTAGAGTGCGCCGTTCGGCTATCTCCCAACCTTTTACGGCAGCCTCAAGGAGGCCATAGGTTAGGCGCTCCATCATTTCAGGCGGCAGATTATTCTGTTTGAGTAGTTGCTCTGCTCTGTCAGCCATTTCATTTGGGCTGTTGGTCTTCAGGTCTCGCCGTAGGCTCTCCTGGGCATTACGGATTGCCTTTAAGTCCGCCTCATCAGCGGTTTGCGGGTCTCCAGGCTCCCACCAATGAGCATAGACAGCCGATAAAGGCTGTCGAGCCATACGCCGCCCCAAGTCATCATCCACGAATCTCTTTAATTCGGCCCTTAAGACAGCCTGTAGGTCCGACTCTAGGCTCACGCCTGGGACTCGCACGCGACGCAGCACACCATGAAATTCAGCATCAAGTAAGCCTGCCCTATGTTCAGCTTCTCTATAGTTGTAGGTTCTGAGGCTTATACATACCTCACCGTGTGCCGCGCCAGGGAGCCTGCGACGATAGTGATAGACACCTCGCTTGCGGGTGATGTGGGAACATTTGTGGGAACATAGGGGCACGATTCAGGACCTACAGGCTCACCTTACCCTGCTAACCCCCCTAACTTACTTGACTCACTTTGTTTGGCCCGACAGACTCCAGGTTCCCCAGCCAAATTTAAACGCCCGTTATATCAACCGGTTGAGCATTACAGCAGGGTACGAGCTGCAACAGCTCTTTGCTGTCATATGTTGAACATATAGCACAGAACAATGAGCGCTATGGCGAGCAACCCCAGAAAACCAAACTGAATATATCCGAAGCCTTTCCTGGGTTTGACCGGTATGGCAGGGCGCTCGGTTTCTTGCGCCATTTCAACGGCCGTCCTCTGCGTGACCGCAGGATCGTCCAAGCGAAAATATACCGCCATATCCTGGAAGCATTCCGCCAGAATGCCCGCCTGGGCACGAGTAAAGCTGCCATCGGCTTCCAGTTTACGAAGCATAGCCAACTTATCAAACGGCTGCGGCATAAAACGGCTCCCCCTGCTTAAATGGAAGCTAACCATACCCCTTGGAATGGCTTCAAGCTGTTGGCGCGCGCCCACACCATCATTGGCCAACGATGCCCACGAGAATGAGTTGACACAAATAAACCGTTCGGTCTAAATACGAAAAAGGTGCAATTTTAACAACTGGTATTTATTATATGTCGCCACTCCCCCCCCCTTTCACCGAAGAAACCGCCGCCGCGAAAGTTCGCATGGCAGAAGATGGCTGGAACAGCCGCAACCCTGAGAAGGTTTCGCTGGTTTACACGCCCGACAGCCAGTGGCGGAATCGCGCGGAGTTCATCAACGGCCGCCCCGAGATTGTTGCCTTTCTTACCCGCAAATGGGCCAAGGAGCTGGATTACCGGCTGATTAAGGAACTCTGGGCCTATACCGGCAACCGCATCGCCGTGCGGTTTGCGTATGAATGGCATGATGACAGCGGCAACTGGTTCCGTTCCTACGGCAATGAAAATTGGGAATTCAACGCCGAGGGGCTGATGCAGCGGCGCTTCGCCTGTATCAACGACATGCCGATGAAAGAGGCTGACCGTAAATTCCACTGGCCGCTCGGCCGCAGGCCTGATGGCCATCCCGGCCTGAGCGATCTGGGCCTGTAAATATTTGCCCAGGATTATCCGCGAAAAATCCGAAATACTGCCCCTCGTCGCCGAGGCTTTCAGAGCATTGGGCTACGAGGGTGCGTCTTTCGGGCAGATCACGAAATTAACCGGCATCAGCAAGGGCAGCCTCTTCCATGCCTTCCCTGGCGGGAAAGAACAGATGGCCGCGGAGGTATTGCTCGGGATCGACGAATGGTTCGTTAAAAACATTTACGAGCCGTTGGAAACCGGCGCGCCCAACGCCGCGCTGGCGCATATGTGGACGCAAACCGATAAATATTTCCGTTCCGGCGGGCGTGTCTGCCTTGTGGGGGCCTTTGCGTTGGATGCGACGCGCGACCATTTTCAAGGCACGATCCAAACTTATTTCACGCGCTGGATGCACGCTCTCACAGGTTGTTTGATGCGGGCGGGGGCGGATGCCACGGAAGCCACGGCCTTCGCGGAACAGGCTGTGCTGAGCATCCAGGGCGGGCTGCTGCTGGCCCGCGCCGTTAACGATCAAACCGTGTTTACTCGCACGCTCAAACGGCTTGCCGCTTCAGCCGAAACCCTGCTTGCTTGCCAAAACCCACCCCGCTGATATTGCTGCGCCAGTTGATCTAGGGGTGAACATGCTGAATGCCTATGCGTGCCAAAACGGACGGCTGCACCGCCTTGCCCCGGAAGAGGCCGCTGATGCCATATGGTTTGACCTCGAAAATCCTGCCCCGGAAGAATATGCTTTTGTTGCTCGCGTAACGGGATTTTTGCTTCCGCAGCAAGAAGATCTGGCGGAAATTGAAAGCTCCTCACGCCTCGCGGTGGATGACGACATTCTTACCCTTTCCATGCCAATCGTCACGCGCGCGCGCGGCGTGCTGGAAGCTGGCGTGTGCGGGTTTGTTCTTTCTCCCCAATATCTCGTCACCCTGCGTTTTGCGCCCAGCATTTTGTTCAATCAGTTCAATACAGCCGCACCACCTGAAAATGTTCCAGGCAGCGCCCACATTTTCACCGGGCTGCTGGAAGCGATTATCGACAGGCAGGCCGACTCTCTTGAAAAATTACGGGAAGAGCTGGATCACCTGAGCCACAGGGTGTTTCATCACCGCCGTGGCAGCCAGACCCCCGCTCGCAATGCCGAGCGCGAGCTGCAGGCTATTCTGATTACGTTAGGACGGGACTATGATGCCATCTCTTACTTGCGGGACGCCCAGCTTGGTGTGGCACGCATTGCCCCCTATGCAACCGCCGCGGTGGAATGGATGCCTAAACCTGTTCGGGATCGCCTGAAGTCGGTTCAGAGAGACGTATCGTCGCTCAACGAATTCTCGACCCATCTGACCGACAAAGTACAGTTCCTGCTGGATTCGACGCTGGGCTTCATCAACATCGCGCAGAACAGCCTCATCAAGGTGCTCACCATCGTCTCCATCATGGGCATTCCGCCCACGCTCATCGCCGGTATTTACGGCATGAACTTTCACGACATCCCGGAACTGAGCTGGCACTATGGCTACGCATACGCCTGGGCGGCGATGATCATCTCGGCGGTTGCACCGCTCGTGTGGTTCCGTAAAAAGGGCTGGATATGAACACTTTTTATATGCCCACAGAAAACAGCACCGCCGATGCCATTGAAAGCATCGGGGCGGAGCTTTCCTTGTTTGATGATTGGATGGACCGTTACGAGTTCATCATTGAACTCGGCCGCAAGCTGCCGCCTTATCCGGCGGCATGGCAGGATGAAGAACACCGCGTGCAGGGTTGCCAATCTCAGGTATGGCTGGCCTCCGAGACGCGCGGCGGAAAACTATGGTTCACCGGCGCGTCTGATGCGGCAATCGTCTCCGGGTTGGTGGCGCTCGTCCTTAGGGTGTTTTCTGGCCGCAGCAAGGCTGAAGTACTCGCTACGCCCGCTAAATTCCTGCACGATCTTGGGTTAATCGGCGCGCTTTCCACTAACCGGGGCAATGGGGTGGCAGCAATGGTGGAGCGTATCCACGCCATTGCCAAAGCCGCCTGAAACGCTCACCCCCGGCATAAAGCCAGGGCTAAACTGGTTAGTCGATTACCTCCAATGGCCGGGTACCCAGCGCCACACACCGCCTATAACCGCCCAATGCCCATTTACCCAATGGTGCCAGCCAGGTGCGCGGCGGATATAATGGCCCCTCACCCAATGGTACCGGTAGCCATTCCAGGCCCAATGGCCAGGCACCCATGCCAAACCCGCACCAGGCGGCGGCGGCGGTGGTGGCTCCACCCGGAGTGGTGGCGGCGCCATGTAACCGGGCGGGTATGGCGGCACGGGCTGCGCGGCAGCGGGAAGGCTCAACCCGGCAAGCATTGGGACGGCAAGCATTGTGCCCATCAAAAACCGCGAAACTGAACGGCGTATTGCCACCTGAACCTCCAGAAAAACATTGCGAAATGAAGACTAAGGCGCAAAAAATGGCGATCCCAAGGCGTGTTCAGTAAAAAAATTTAACGATTTTGGCTTCCATTTACCGCCAGTTCAATCTGCCCGGCCAGCCTGGCCAGATCCTGCGCGCCAGGCCCGGAGGGTAGAAGCGGGTGCGGCGTGGATGACCCCTCTTCCAGAACGCTGGAAATCCAGCATGGCCATGCCCGCCAGACCTCCCTTTCCTCGGGGGCCACATCCGGCCGTTCCACCGTCAACAAAGAAAGACGCCCGGCCATGCGCCGCAGCACCGCATCCACCGCCGCTGCCCGCACCAGCATGTACTCATGGCCTTCATGCGGTTCGGCCAGGGCGCGGGCCAATGCTGCCTCCAGATTATTGCTGGCCAAACCCGCTGCCCGGCGCGCGGAATCGGCTGTTTGCCAGTGCCCCGGTTCCAACACCGCGGCGATGACCGCTTTTGCGTAAGCCGCATGGGCATTTTTCGCCGCGCTGATCGTCGCTTCCAGCTTCGGTGCCTCAAAGCCCGGCCAGAGCAGGGCGCTGCCCACCACCGCCAGCGCCCCGCCTAACAGCGACCAGACAACTCGGGACAGTGCTACATATAACTCACTTTCACCAGGGCGCAGCTGTTCCACCAGCAACACCACCATCGGCGTCAGCACCGCGACATAAAGACTGTAATTCACCGCCCGCAGAGCGAAGGCACACAGAGTGAGCGGCAGCATGGCGATGGTCAGCTGTAAATCGGTATGCACTAGCAAACCAACGCCAGCCGCCAGCACACCGCCCAAAACCGTGCCGGCACAGCGTTCCGCCGTGCGTGCCCAGGTGGCCGCGAAATAAGGCTGCAGGCAGAATACCAAGGTGATTGTCGCCCAATGCGAATACACCCCGCCATAACGGGTGGTGAGGGCGAGCACCGGCAACGCGATAACCCCGGCGCGAAGCGCATGGCGTAAGGCAAGCGACGAAGC
>JAGWZS010000129.1 GCA_018971905.1 Rhodospirillales bacterium
TCCATGGTGGCGGTGAAAGTGGCGGAATCTGCGGTCATGCGCCGTATGCTTGCCTAGTCCTGGCGGGAAGATCAACCGCGCGGTACAGTATAACCCGTATGCCTGACCTCTTCGATTCGCTGATGCCCGAGGTTGCGCCGCCGCCCGGCCCGGTGCTGCGCACGCCGCGCCTGACCCTGCGCCCCTTGCACGGGGGCGATGCCGCTTTGTTTCATCGGTTAATTAACGACTGGGACATTTGCCGCCGCGTGCCGGACGCACCGTTTCCCTACCCGCAAGCACAGGCGCAGGGCTGGATTGCCGCCGCCGCGCGGGACCGCGAAGCCGGCCGGGCCGAGCAGTTCGCGATTGAGGAGACGCTCACCGGTGCGCTGGCCGGCTGTGTGGGGCTGAAGCTCTCCAAGGACCGCAAATCCGCTGAGTTGGGATATTGGGTCGGCCGGGCACATTGGCGCCAGGGCTATGCGCTGGAAGCCGTGCGCAGACTGGTGGAATGGGCCTTCGCCAGCCTGCCCATCGCGCAGCTTCATGCGGTGGTGGCGGCGGACAACGATGGCTCGCTGGCGGTGCTGCGGCATTTGGGCTTTGAGCAGACCGGCAAGGGCCACCGCGTGTTTTCCTGCCGCCCTGGCGAAAAGCTGCCGGTGAAGCATTTTTCCCTGGCGCGGGAGGCCGATGCCCCAAAAACCGTCGGCCAGGCGCGCGAAGCCGCAACATTGCTGGTGGTGGCGGCGGCGCTGATCGACCCTCAAGGCCGGGTGCTGCTGGCCCGCCGGCCAGAGGGCAAGAAAATGGCGGGGTTGTGGGAATTTCCCGGTGGCAAGCTGGAGGCTGGCGAAACGCCGGAGGCCGCGCTGGCGCGGGAGCTGCGCGAGGAGCTGGGGCTGGAGACCGACCCGAAGGATTTCGCACCCTTCGTTTTTGCTTCCCATGCGTATGAGAGCTTCCATCTGCTGATGCCGGTGTTTCTCTGCCGCCGCTGGAAGGGCGAGCCGCGCGGCCGCGAGGGGCAGAAGTTGGCCTGGGTGGCACCGATGGATTTGGCGGAATACCCGATGCCCGCCGCCGATCGCCCGCTGATTCCCATGCTGCGAGATTTTCTATGAGCAGTCCCACAGCCGCGATCCTGATTATCGGCAACGAAATACTCTCCGGCCGCACGCAGGATGTGAATGTGCAGTTCATCGCCCAGCGCCTGGGCGAGCTGGGAATAAAACTGCAGGAAGTACGGGTGGTGCCGGATGTGCCCAACCGAATCATAAGCGCGGTTAATGAATTGCGCGCTTCCTATAACATGGTTTTTACAACCGGCGGCATTGGGCCGACCCATGACGACATCACCAGCGAATGCATCGCCGCGGCGTTTGGCGTGCCGTGGGAGCTGCATGAGGAAACCGACCGCGAGATGAAGGCGAAGATGGGCGAGCGCTATAACGCCGCCCGCCAGCGCATGGCCACCATGCCGCGCGGGGCCGTGCCCATCCGCAACGAGGCGTCTATCGCGCCCGGCTTTTCCATCGGTAATGTGCATGTAATGGCCGGGGTGCCGCGGATCATGCAGTCCATGATGTTGGCGCTGGAGCCCAGCCTGCCGCGCGGTGCACGGATTGAGATGCGGGCCGTGCACGGGATGGGGGTAATGGAAGGGGCGATCGCCGAGGGGCTTGAGGCCATTCAGGCGCGGTTTCCGGCACTTGACCTTGGCAGTTACCCGTTCAAGCGCGACGGCGCCTGGGGTGTGGCGCTGGTGGCCAAGGGCACGGATGTGCCGGCCATCGAGGAAGCCACCAGGCAGGCGACGGAGCTGATCGCCGCGCAAGGGGTGGAGCCGGTGCAGGGCGAACCGCCTGGGGCGTGATGGCGCGCGGGCCGAGATAGAGGTGGTATGAGACCCATGGCGGCTATAGGCCGGCGAGGGATGATATCTGAAGAACGGACGTTTGGCGTCGCCCAGTGTCGGCAGTTTCGCGCCCGATATGGTCATTCGCGGGGTTGGGGACATTGCCCGAAAGCGGCCGCTCATCACAAAAACGGAAAGAAATGTGTCGCCGGTTTTGTCGCGGGTGGAGTGGAAATTTGCGACAAATACGCACGACAAATAAATGCAAATAAAAACAATAGATTGTGCTTCAGGGTGCGTTGTCGCGTAAGTTGCAAGTTACGCGACAGTTCTGTGACCAAGTAAGGGGAAAATCGTCCGGGCCAAGGAGCTGGATCATGTCTGCTTGTCCTGGTGTTAACGTCCTTGCGAGACCGGCCCAACTATTTATTTTCGAGACGCATAAGAAAACACGAGTGATCCGGAAGAGTTCTGCGGATCAAAATGGACGGAAAGCTGTCCCCAAGGGAAATCAGCAGGAAGCAACCGGTTCAATCGAAGTTCGATGGATGCCTTCAAGGCATGGGTCCGGGTTTCTTCTTCCTGGGTGTTTAAGGTGTTCCAAGATGTGGCGGTAGTAGGTAGATTCAGGTTGATCTGGTCTAGCAATCCATTGGTGAAAAACAAGATTGCTGTCCATTCTCGCTCCTCAAAACTCAATTTTGACAATTTATATGAGCGATGAGGTCCATTATGTGTATATGGTACAGCTTTGCTGCCCGCTTCACTTGCCAGAAAAGCGGTTTCTGTCAGATCTGGGGTAATCACCTCAGAAGCGGACACAGGGATGATACCTGATTCAAATGTCATGGCTTCAATGGTACCGAAAAAAGAGGATTCAACACAGTACTATAATTCGGGATGAAAAGTTGTTGGGCGCCCCCAGCGCTTATTTGAGAGTTGGCAAGAGCGGTGGAGGTGGCTGCGGGGGTATCTTCGGTGACTTCGTAGGCGGTCATTCCGGGACGAAAGCCCAAATCAGGATGCGGTGCGACCTGTAACGAGCTGAACAAATTTGATTGCGAATTGCCGGAAGCTTGCACGGCTTCTTCCGTCGTATAGAAATTGCTTTGTCCAGGTGTGCCGCCATACACGACTGTGCCCTTCTTCAGCGTGATGTTTTGCCAGTCATCAACCTGCGGATATTTCCCGCCTCCTGATTGCCACGCTTTGGCCTGTTCTGCGGGAGATAAAGTGGCAGGGGGGTCTGGAGCAGTAGCGGCAGGGGCGGCTGGTTTTGTTGCGGGCTCAGGCTTTTCCATCGCCTTCGGTCCGGTCGAATTCTCCACCTTCACCCGGTCTGCCAGTTTCTTCAAAAACAGCGTTACCCCCAGCACCACCAGTGCGCTGGCGGCCTCTTGGGCCGCCTGGGCGATATCGGCCAGACTTTTTGCCCGGGCGGCGCTGATCACCGCTTCCACAAGGCCGCGCGTGGCAACCAGCCCGGCCCAGCCATACATGGCCCAGGCCAGGCCGGTCAGTATGGCATCGACAACGGCATCGGCTACAGGGGCCGCCTGCACGGCTGCGACCAACACGAAAAACCCGGCCAGCAGTGCGAGATTCTCGGGCGTAAGAAATGCCTCGAACTGCGCCTTGGCGGCACCGGAGAGATGCTTTGGCACGGCCTCAAACATGACTGTGATTTTATGCCGGATGCTCCACTGCGCCACAGCCTGCCCTGCCGGGGTCAGCACCGGTGTCACTTCCGCCGGGCTCATGGCCGCATTGCCCAGCTCCCACTCATCCGGGAGCCAGAATGCCGCGAGCCAGCCGTCTCTTACCTGTGCCTGGAGCCAGGCAACCATCTGCGGATCACGCAGCTGGGAAGCGCCACCATGCTGCGTATCATTATAGAAATCGCGGATCGCCCAGACCGTATCCCAATCCGCCGGATTCAGCCTGGACAGCTGGTACGCGCCTATCCCCTCCGCCATGCGCCCATGCGGATTGATCTGGAACCGCTCCAAGGCACGGGTGGTGGAACTTTGCGGTAGGACCAGCAGAGTGCCAGTGTGAAGCCGGAGGGCGCGCCATGGATGCGGCGGGTGAAAATACAGGCGGTCCCGCTTCTGAGTCTGCTGGCCCCTTATGATGGCTTCGCTCACAATACGCGCCTAGCATGGGGTGGAATGACTCTCAACCCGCGAGGACAGAATCGCCGCAACGCTCAATTCTTGGTTGCTGAAGTCTCTCTTCGCGTTGTTTAGCGTCGTTTCAACGCCACTCAGGTCTCTACCGAAAACGATTTGTCGCATAACTCAGGATTTATGCGACAAAGCAGACGGTAGCCGACGGACCAGTTGCAATGGCGGCTTTATGACAATGCCGCTCCAAACCCGCCCTTCTGTTTTTTGCCCCCCTACAGCAGCCCTGCAGCGATATTCACCGACAGCGCCAGAATGACGGTGTTGAACAAAAAACCGATCAGCCCTTGCACTGTCGCCAGCCGCCGCAGTTTTTTTGAGGTGACGTTGCAGTCCGACACCTGGAAGGTCATGCCGAGGACAAAGGAGAAATATACGAAATCCAGGTAATCCGGCCGTTCATCCTTTGGGAATTCGATGCCACCATCTACATTTTCCCTGCCCATATCGTATGAGTAATATTCATGCGCATAACGGTAAGCGAAGGTGAGATGCGTGACGGCCCAGGAAAGGGTGAGGGTGACCACAACGAAAGCGAGATAGGCGCCGGTGAAATGCGCTTTCTGGTTGGCGGCGTGGGAGAACAGGAACAGCGAGACGAAGCTCATCGCAGCGCCCAGCAGCGTGAGGGTGAACACCGTCCATTCGCCTTCCTGGTGGGATTTCGCGTCCAGGCTGATGTCTCTGTTTTCGGTGAGGAAGAACATCGTCAGCGTGACGGCCAGATAAAGCAGGCTGCCGATATCCCAGGCCGCGACAGACCGGATCGCCGGGTTTTTCACCGCGAACATCAACACCCAGGCCAGTGCGCCCACGCCATAACAGATGGTGAAATACGGCCTGGCGCGCAGAATCCGGTATAGCCGGAGGACAAGGGCGGGGAGTGGCAAGAAACCTACCTTTCCAGCGCCGCCAAAGCCGGGGAGAGCTTCTTCACCTCGATCTCGATGAAGGCCATGGGGGCTGTGCCGCCATTGCGGATATCATGCTGCGCCCCGGCATCGCGGACGTAGCTGTCGCCAACCTTGCGGGTTATGGTGGTGATTTTTTCGCCGTCATGCACTTCCTGCACCGCATCCGTCAGCATCACCACGTAATAGGGCCAACCATGGGTGTGCCAGCCGGTGACCGCACCCGGCTCGAAATCCCAGCGGGTGATCCGCACCTCCGCGTCATCCTGCTGCACGGTGGGGGTGGCGGGAAGGGTGCAGGCGAAGGCCATGGAATCACCTCGTTGTTATATGCCGTGGCAGATGTAACACGCTTCAAGCGCTTGAAAAGCCTAAACGGGAGGGGGGATGGCATGCTAATCTGCCATCTGCGGGCTTGCCAAACGCCCCGCGCTGCCGCAAAAGCCGGGCGAACAGCGCGGCCTGATCCAGGCGGCGCCGTACCTGTTTGACATTTTATCCGCCCGTGGAGGCAAAGATGGCTGATACTGACCTGAGCAAGATCCGGAATATCGGGATCACCGCGCATATCGACGCGGGCAAAACCACCACCACGGAGCGGATTCTTTACTACACCGGCGTGTC
>JAGWZS010000130.1 GCA_018971905.1 Rhodospirillales bacterium
TTGGCGGCCACAACATCGTGGAGCCCGCCTTGCTCGCCCGGCCGGTTATCTGTGGTCCACATCTTGAAAATTTCGAGGAGGCCGCCGCCCGGCTGCGTGCCGCCGAGGCGCTGCTGGATGTGACGGATGGGGCGGGCCTTATCGTGGCGGTACGGCGCTGGCTGGCTGACCCGCAAGCGGCAAAAGCAGCCGGTGCGCGTGCGGCCCGTATTTTTGCGGAAGCGGAGCGATTGCCTGAACGGCTTTCAAAGCTCATCTTGAATGGCGTATCATGATCGCTCCCGAATTCTGGACCCGCCGCGGACCCGCAGCACAGCTTTTACGGCCCTTCGGGCTCATAACCCGTATTGCAACCGCCCGCCGGATGCGCCGTCCTGGCATCGCCATCGGTATTAAAACCGTCTGCGTGGGCAATGTGGGCGTGGGCGGGTCGGGCAAAACCATTGTGGTGCTGGATATTCTGGCGCGGCTTCCCGGCCGCCCCTTTGCGCTCACGCGCGGCTATGGCGGCGCGCTGCGCGGGCCTTTGCTGGTTGAATCCGGCATTCACACGGCTGATGAGGTGGGAGATGAAGCGCTGCTTCTGGCTGCCGCCGCACAAACCGTGAAGGCGGAGGACCGCGCGGCGGGTGCCCGGCTGGCTCTGGCGGAAGGTGCCACCGCTATCGTCATGGACGATGGCTTGCAAAACCCGGCCTTGCGTAAGGATTTGTCGCTGCTGGTGATTGATGGCGGCTACGGCTTTGGCAATGGGCTGCTGCTGCCCGCGGGCCCCCTGCGGGAGCCTGTGCAGAGTGCTGCCAGCCGCTGCCATGCGGCGGTTCTGGTTGGCCAGGACGAAACTGGCGCGCTGGCGCGGCTGCCACCCTCCTTGCCGGTTTTGTACGCCAGCATGGTTCCAGATTGCGCGGAGCCGCTGGGGCGGAGGCCGGTGATCGCCTTCGCCGGAATTGGCCGTCCTGAGAAATTTTTCCGCTCCGTGCTCTCACTGGGCGCTGATCTGGTCAGCAGCCACGCCTATCCTGACCATCACGTCTATGCTGCCAAAGAGGCTTCCGCCCTGCTGGCCGAGGCCACCACCAAAGGGGCGAAGCTCGTCACCACCGCGAAGGATTTCGTGAAGTTGCCACCGGCCTTGCGCGCTGCCTGCCTGGTCGTGCAAGCGCGCCTGGCGTGGGAGGATGAAGCGGCGCTGGAGCAGCTTCTGAACGCATGAGCGCGCTAAAACCAAGCCTGGCCCACCGTGCCGAGGCAAAGCTGGTGCGCGGGTTGGTCCGTCTGCTCAGCCTGCTGCCGCCTGAAGCCGCATCAAGGCTGGGCGGTGCGGTGGCGGTGGTTATCGGCCCGCTCCTGCCAGTTACGCGCAAGGTGGGTGATGCCAATTTGCGCCTCGCCATGCCCGAGCTTTCGCCTGATGCGCGAAAGCAAATTCTTCACCAGGTCTGGCGCAATCTTGGCCAGACTATTTCTGAACTTGTTTGCCTTGGCGCATTGCGCGAGGTTTCCGCTGACAGCCGCGAGCCCGGTTATGTGCTGGAAGGCTGGGATGAGCATGTGGCGCCGCGTCTGGTACCCGGTCAGCCCGCGCTGTTCTTCACTGGCCATACCGGCAATTGGGAGGTGATGCCGCTTATTGCCGCCACGAAGAACGTGAATTTCGGTTTCATGTACCGCGCGCCTTCAAACAGGCTGGTGGACGAGCTGCTGGGCCAGCTCCGGCGGGATGGATATGCCAGCCCCGTGCGGATGTTCGCCAAGGGGGCGGCGGGCGCACGCGGGGCTTATGCACATGTGCGCAATGGCGGAGTCTTGGGGTTTTTGGTGGACCAGAAGCTGGATACCGGCCTTACGGTACCCTTTTTCGGCAAACCCGCCATGACCATGGATGCGCTGGCGAGCTTCGCCTTGCGCCTGCGCTGCCCGGTCTTTCCCATTCATGTGAAGCGTCTTGGCCCGGCACGGCTGCACGTGGTTTGCGAACCGCCGCTTATTCTGCCCGAAAGCACGGATACGCTGGCGCTCACCGCCGAGGTCAACCGCATCGTGGAAGGCTGGGTGAGGGAGGCCCCCGGAGACTGGCTGTGGCTGCACCAGCGCTGGCCGAGAGGCACGGTTTAGCACGGTTATTGCCAGGCGATCTGCAGCTCCTCGCGGAAGGCGAAGCGCAGCAAATGCCGGTCCACGATATCCTTCAGCCGAATAAGTGCAGCCTCATCCTCAGCGTTCAGAATAATGGAAAGTTTCTGGGCATCCGCGTCCATTGTGCAAAGCCCGGTGGTGAAGCTCACCTCACCCTGCGTATTGTCAGGCTCCCGCAGGGCAGGAAGCTTATGGGCGAAATGGTTTACAAACTGGCCAAGGTAACGCCTGGCACTGGCGGTGGGGATGATGGCAGTGGCATTCATGCTTCCATTTCCTTTCAGGGTTGAGGTTTCGTATCCGTGGTCACAGTGCCTCGATCTTGCGGACAAGCTCGTCGATCATGTCTGTGGCCTGGCGCATGGCCTCTGTGCTGGCCGCGCCGCCGCCGAGCTTCATGCGCAGAGCCGTCTTCAGATTTTCCATCGCGCGGCGCACCGGCATTATCGCGTCCCGCCCAGGCCCGCTGGCCAGCCGCGTTAACAAGGCTTCCACCGCCGGGCGGGAGGCATCCAGCGTTTCCTTGCCCGCAGTGGTCATGCTGAAAAGCCGCTTCGCGCCGTTCGTTTCGACGGTGATGTGGCCAAGCTCTTCCAGCATCGTCAGCGTTGGATAAATAACACCGGGGCTGGGCGTATAAGCGCCGCCGGCCAATTCCTCGATCGCCTTAATCAGTTCGTAGCCATGGCGGGGCGCTTCCTCGATAAGATACAGAACCAGTGCCCGCAGATCACCATGCTCCAGCAAGCGGCGGCGGCCGCCATGGCCGTGATGATGGCCGTGCTTGTGTTCGTGCATGAAGCGGCGCGCAGGGAATAGCTTTTCTCCGCACATGGCTCTGAAATGGTGGTGAAGTTTCATTATATTCGAACCTTTGGTTGTTCAGATATAAATAGATATATCTAAATATAGTCTAAAGTCAAGATTCATTCGGCATAGATCATTTTTCGCGTCATTCCTCCGTCAGAGATGAACTCAGCCCCGGTGACGAACCCTGCCTTCGGGCTGAGCAGAAAGGCCGCAAGCTCTGCTATATCCTGGGTTTTCCCCACCCGCCCGGCCGGGTGCTGGGCATGGTCTCCCGGGCGGATGGAGTAATGCCCGGTATCAATCCAACCCGGCGAAATGCAGTTCACCCGCACTTCCGGCCCCAGGCTGACGGCGAGCGCATGGGTGAGGGCCAGCAGCCCACCTTTGGAGGCCGCATAAGATTCCGTGTCTGGCTCGGACATATGGGCGCGGGTGGAGGCGATGGTGACAACGGCTCCCTTGGCGGCTCGCAGCATCCGGGCCCCGGCCTGCACCAGCAGAAACGTGCTGGTGAGGTTGGTGGCCAGCACGCTGTTCCATTCCTCAAGCGTAAGTTCCTCAAGAGGTTTGCGGATCATGAACCCGGCATTGCAGACAATGCCGTCCAGCCGTTCCTCGATCATCTCGATGCCGGTAACCAGGCTCGCCACCTGGGCGGGGTCGGACACATCGCAGATCACGGCGCGGGCTTGCGTCTCGGCGGGCTTCAGTTTGTCGGCCACCACCACGCGGTGGCCATCCTGCGCGAGGCGGGTGGCAATGCCAGCACCTATGCCCCTGGCACCGCCGCTGATCAGATACACGCCCATTCCGTCCTCCTTCCGCTTTTTCGGTGGGCTTAATCTTTCTCCCGGCGGAGAAAGCTTCAAGCACCCTGGCATTGCGGAGAGTAATGAACCGTTGCGGGCGGCTTTGTGGCCGGAATATGAAAAAACCGGCCATAAAGGCCGGTTTTTGTTGGAAATAAGGCAGTTTACCCGGCGGCTTGTTCCACCACGCTTTTAAGCTGTCCGCAGGCCGCCAGAATATCCTGCCCACGCGGGGTGCGGATGGGCGATGCATAGCCCGCCTGCATGACAATCGCAGCAAACTTTCGTAACGCTTCCGGGGTGGAGGGCTCGTAATTCGAGCCCGGCCACGGGTTAAACGGAATCAGGTTCACCTTGGCGGGCAAACCCGCGATCAGGCGCACCAGTTCCCGCGCATCGGCCTCGGAATCATTCAGCCCCTTCAGCATGATGTACTCGAAGGTGATACGCCGCGCGTTGGAGGCGCTGGGGTAGCGCCGGCAGGCCGCAATGAGTTCCTTGATGGGATATTTGCGGTTCAGCGGCACCAGCTCGTCGCGCAATTCATCCGTCACCGCATGCAGTGAAACCGCCAGGTTCACGCCCAGTTCATCCCCCGCGCGGTCCATCATCGGCACCACGCCGGAAGTGGAAAGCGTGATCCGCCGGCGGGAGAGGGCGATGCCCTCGCCATCCATGATGATCTTCATGGCCTTGGCGACATTCTCGTAATTATACAGCGGCTCGCCCATGCCCATCAGCACGATGGTAGAAAGCAGCCGCGGCGTTTCGCCCCTGGGGCTTGGCCATTCGCCATAGGCGTCGCGCGCGGCCATGAACTGGCCGACGATCTCGGCGGCGGAGAGGTTGCGCGCCAGGCGCTGTGTGCCGGTATGGCAGAACCGGCAGGAGAGGGTGCAGCCCACCTGGGAGGAGAGGCAAACGGCGCCGCGATCCTCCTGGCGGTCAGGGATGTAAACGGTTTCCACAGCCTCATGGTCGCGGAAGCGGAACAGGAATTTGCGGGTCTCGTCCTTGGAGAGCTGGTCCGTTGCCACCTCCGGCCGGCCGATGACGAAGCGCTGCGCCAGCTTCTCCTGCAAGGGCTTGGCGATGTTGGACATCGCCGAGAAATCCCGCACGCCCTGATGATAGATCCAGTGCCAGAGCTGCTTGGCGCGGAAGGGTTTTTCACCGAAGGCCTCAACTTCTTCAAGCAGCTCCTCGCGCGAAAGCCCGACCAGATCCCTCCGCCCATCGGGCAGGATATGGGGCGGCGGCGAGAAATGCGCCGCCTTGGCCAGAATCCGCTCACGCTCGGCAGCGGTAAGGTCGAGTGTTACGGACATGCGGCGGTGATGGCCTTATACGCGTCGGAGAAACCTGAAAGCGAATATTGGTCCACCACCGGATGGCCATGTGGCCCAGGCCCGGTGGCGGTGGCGATATTGCCCGCCTCGAACGCGGCCACGGCATCGGCGCCGCTGGTGGTAAAGGCAATGTTTTGCTGCGTGAAGAAAGCAAAGCTTTGGCTGCCCACGGTCACGCTTGCCGTGGCGTTTTTCGGATAATCATACCCGGCGGTCAGCGATACCTCATGCGGCGAACCCTGGCGGTCCGTCACCGTGAGCATCGGCTTACCCCGCCCCGGAATCTGAGGCGTAGAGCTTTGCGGCGTGGTA
>JAGWZS010000131.1 GCA_018971905.1 Rhodospirillales bacterium
GGGGCGCAGGCGGTAGCCGCCCTGGCTTATGGTACCGCGAGCATTCGGCGGGTGGACAGGATTGTGGGCCCTGGCAATGCCTATGTGGCGGAGGCCAAGCGGCAGGTGTTCGGGCAGGTGGGGATCGATTCCATCGCCGGCCCGTCCGAGGTGCTGATCATCGCCGATGAAGGCTGTGACCCGGTGCAGCTGGCCTATGACCTGCTGGCGCAGGCGGAGCATGACGAGGATGCGCAGTCCATTCTGGTAACGACGAGCGGCGCGCTTGCCGCAGCGGTGGAAAGCGCCGTTGAGCAGGTGCTGGAAACCCTGCCGCGCAGGGAGATCGCCGGCGCAAGCTGGCGCCGCCATGGCGGGATTATTCTGGTGCGCGATTGGGCTGAGGCGGTGGAGATTTCCAACCACGTGGCGCCGGAGCATTTGCAGCTGATGCTGGCGGACCCGGAGCCGGTTTTCGCCAAGGTGCGCCACGCGGGGGCGGTGTTTCTGGGCCGCAGCACGCCGGAGGCAATGGGTGATTACATCATCGGCCCGAACCATGTGCTGCCTACCTCCGGCACGGCGCGTTTTGCCTCCGGCCTTTCGGTGCATGATTTTTTAAAGCGCACCACCTTTGCCAAAGTGCCCCCCCAAGCGCTGGCGGCGCTGGGGCCGATGGCGGTGACGTTGGCGCAGGCCGAGGGGCTGGACGCCCATGGGCAAAGCATCGCGGTGAGGCTAAACGCGCCGTAAAACCTCTGCCACCAGCGCGTCGATATCTTCTTCCCGCGTACGGTGGTTGACGATGGCGCAGCGGATGGCGGTGCGGCCGTTGATTGTGGTGGTGGAGGGAGCGAACAGCCCGCCTTCCTGAAGGTCGGCCACCAGGTCCAGAATCTCCTGACTGGATTTACCCTCGACCCCGAAACAGACGATGTTGAGCGCCGCCGGAGCAAGCAGCGTAAGCCGGTTGCTGGCCTGCACCTGGGTGGCGAGGCGTGCAGCGAGGGCGCAGCTATTGTCCACGACTTTTGCCAGGCCTGCCGTGCCGTAGGCGGAGAGGGTCATCCACACCTTCAAAGCTGAGAAGCCGCGTGAGAGGTCTGGCCCCAGGTCGCATGGCCAGGGAAAGCCGCCTGCCAGGCCGCGCGGGGCGGCGGCAAGGTAGCTGGTGGGCTGGGCGAAGGTGGCGTTGTGGATGGCCGGGTCGCGCACCAGCAGGCAGCCACAGGAATACGTCACCTGCGCCCATTTATGGAAATCGAAAGCGATGGAATCCGCCCGGCCGAGCCCGTTGGTGAGGTGGCGTTTGGTTGGCGAGAGGGTGGCCAGCGCGCCAAAGGCGCCGTCTACATGGAACCAGGCGTTTTCTTCCGCCGCGATGTCGGCGGCTGTGTTCAGATCGTCGAACGCGCCGGTATCCACGCTGCCGGCGGTGGCGGCGATGAGGAAGGGGGTGAAGCCTGCCGCTTTATCCGCCGCGATGGCCTCGCGGAGCCTGGCCATGTCCATGCGGAAATCGGCATCGACGGGGATTTTACGCAAGGCGGCGCGGCCGAAGCCCGCCATGTCCAGCGCGCCGGTGACGCAGCGATGCACACCCGCCGAGGCATAGGCGGTGAGTTTGGCGCCGTTCACGCCCGTTTCGTGTCCGGCCTCGCCCAGAGCTTTCTGCTTGGCGCAGAGCACGGCGCAGAAATTGGCCATGGAGGAGCCGGTGAGCAGCACACCCGAAGTTTGCGCGGGCATACCCAGCATTTCAGCCGCCCAGGCGATCACCTGTCGTTCCACCGCAATGCCCGCATGGTCCCGCCCGCCGCAATTGGCGTTCATGGCCCCCGCCAGCAGCTCCGCCAGCATGGCAACCGGGTTGCCGCCGCCATGCACCCAACCCATGAAGCGGGGGTGGAGATTGCCGGTGACGTAAGGCTGGATATCGGCCTGGAAGCGGGTGTAGAGCGCCTCTGGTGTTGTGCCTGTGTCTGGGAGGGGGGCGGTGAAGCCTTGCCGCACAGCCTCCGGCATCGGCCGCCAGACGGGTTGTTCACGCAAGGTGGCGAGGTGGTCCACCATGTCGTCCAGCATCTTGTGGCCGAGGGTGCGCAGGGAAGACCAGTCAGCGGGATCAAGCGTGCTCATGGCATGGGTATGGGCAAGCCCGCCCGGCCTTGCAAGATTATGGGGCGGAGGCAGGGCTCACTTCAGAAAAAAACGTATAGCGCGCGGAATAGGGCACTTTTACGGTGCTGCCCTGGTTTGCCGTGGTGCATGCCTGCACGGGCGTGCCGCCACCATGGGTGTCGGTGCGCGTCACGATTGTCACCTCCGAGAATATCCCGCTTTTGCCTTCGGAGACGGTATGCAGCACCAGCCAGGGTGCGTTGCGTGGCCCCGCCGGGGAGGTATTGGCGGAGATGATCGTGCCTTTAATCTCGCTTCCGTCATTGGCTTGCCATGTGGGGCCGTAAAAATGCCGCGCGACGGCCATGCCCTCGGCGTTGTACATATGCGCGTTAGGACCCAGCAGCTTCCAGGCCAGCGTATCAGCATTCATTGTGCAACGATAGACCTGCGTGCCACGCCCGGTATATTCCTGGGCGGGTAGCGGTGCGGCGGCGGCGGCAGTGGCAGCCAACGCGGATGCAAAAACGAGGCATAACAGGTAGCGTGGCATGGTGTTTCTTCCGGATAGAAAATTACACAGAGCCCCCGATGGTTGCGCATCAATCGCGCTAATGCAAGCGGGTCAGCTACGGCCGCGCAACGCCGTGGCCAGCGTGCCTTCGTCCAGGATTTCGATGGCGCCGCCGATGGGAACACCCTGAGCGAGGCGGGAGAGGGGCACGGCGAAGCGGCGCAGGCGCTCGGTGAGGTAGTGGGCGGTGGCCGCACCCTCCACGGTGGCGGGAAGGGCGAGGATGATTTCCTCGATCCCGCCTTGCTCCAGCCGTTTCAGCAGCGGGACAATGGCGAGCTCCTCCGGCCCACGCCCGGACAGGGCCGAGAGCGTACCGCCCAGCACATGATATTTGCCGCGATAGACATGCGCGCGTTCCAGCGCCCAGAGATCCGCCACATTTTCCACCACGCAGATGCGGGCCTCGCGCAGGGGCTCGGCGCAGATGGCGCAGGGGTCGGATGAATCGAGGTTACCGCAGGTCGTGCAAGTGCGCACCGAGGCGGCGGCCGAGCGCAGCGCGTCGGCCAGGGGGAGCAGGCCATTTTCCCGCTCCCGCAGCAGCTTTAGCACAATGCGCCGTGCACTGCGGGGGCCAAGCCCCGGCAGGCGCGCAAACAGGCCAATCAGGTTTTCGAGTTCAGGTCCGCCCATCGCTTTAAAAGTCGGTTAGAAGGGAAGTTTCATTCCCGGTGGCAGGCTGATGCCGCCCATGGCGTTCTTGGTCTCGGATTCCATCATTGCGTCCAGCTTAGATTTGGCGTCCGCATGGGCGGCGGTGATGAGGTCTTCCAGCATCTCGGCCTCGGCGGGGTCGATCAGCTTGGGGTCGATCTTCACGCTTTTCAGCGCGCCCTTGCCAGACAGCACAACGCGCACGAGCCCGGCACCGGCCACGCCTTCCATCTCGGTGGCATCCAGCTTGGCCTGCATGTCGGCCATTTTCTGCTGCATCTGCTGGGCCTGTTTCATCAGGCCGGCGATGTTCTTCATTTACTCATCTCCTTCATAAAGCTCGTCGGGCGGAACCAGCGCCGCCCAATCGGCGGGCAGGTCGGGTTCCGCTTCGGATTCGTACGGCGTTTCCGCCTTAGCGCCGGGGAAGTGCGCCAGAATGGCCTGCACTAGGGGGTGCGCCAAGGCTTCGTCCCGCGCTTTGGCGGTGGCCACATCTTCCTGCTCGTCGATGGTGGGTTCGCCCGCCAGGTTGGAGAGGGCGATGGTCCAGCGCCGCCCGGTCTCTTCCTCCAGCATCCGGGAGAGCTTGGCAATGAGATCGCGCGGATGACCATCGGCCAGGCGCATCTCGATCACCGGCGGGGCAAAACGCACCAGATGCACGGATTGGCGCAGATGCGCGTAGAGCATCACGTCTCGCTTGGCTTGCGCCAGGCCGACGACATCAAGGAAGGTGAGGGCACGCGGGGCGGTTGCTTGCATCACCACATTGCCGTTGGCAACGGCGCGGGCACCACCACCGCCAGGGCCGCCGGAGGGCGTGCCGCCAAACGCGGCGGTGGGATTTTCGGTTAGCTTTTTCACCAACTCGCCCGGCGGCGGCAAATCCGAGACATGGCAGAGGCGGATGAGAATCATTTCCGCACCCGCGCGGCGGTCCGGCGCGGTTTCAACTTCCTGCAAGCCTTTTAACAGTATTTGCCAGAACCGGCCGAGGAAGGGAATGGAAAGCAGGTCTGCGAATGCGGCGCCGCGTGTGCGCTCCATTTCCGGCAGAGCGCTGCTTTGTGCCAGGGCGGGCACGGACTTCATGCGCGTGATGAGATGCACAAGACCGAGCAGATCAGAGAGCAGCACGCCGGGGTCAGCGCCGCGTTCGTAGGAATCATCAGAGATTTTCAAGGCGGCCTGGATGTCGCCTTTCACCACGGCGTCCATCAGGTCGAACACGAACCCGCGATCCGCAAGGCCGAGCATTTCCGCCACCATGGGAGCGGAGATTTCGCCGCCATCCTCGGCACCGCGGGCGATGGCTTGGTCCAGTAGGGAAAGACCATCGCGCACCGAGCCGTCCGCGGCGCGGGCGATGTGGGTGAGGGCGGCTTCGGAAATCGCCACCTCTTCCTTCTGCGCGATGCGGGTGAAATGCGCGGTGAGTTGTTCCACCGGCACGCGGCGCAGGTCGTAACGCTGGCAGCGTGAGAGTACGGTGATAGGTACCTTGCGGATTTCGGTGGTGGCCAGCACGAATTTAATATGGGGCGGCGGCTCTTCCAGCGTTTTAAGCAGCGCGTTGAACGCAGCCTTGGAGAGCATGTGCACCTCGTCGATGATGAAGACCTTCACCCGCGCGGAGAGTGGTTTGAAGCGAGTGGCCTCGATAATTTCGCGCACATCATCCACGCCGGTGTTGGAGGCGGCGTCCATCTCCACCACGTCAGGATGACGGTCGGCCAGGATGGCTTTGCAATTATCGCACACGCCGCAGGGGTCTGGCGTGGGGCCGCCGGTGCCGTCCGGGCCGGTGCAGTTGAGGGCGCGGGCCAGAATGCGCGCCGTGGTGGTTTTGCCAACTCCGCGCACGCCGGTGAGCATGAAGGCATGGGCGATGCGGTTCATGGCGAAGGCGTTGCGCAGCGTGCGTACCAGGGCTTCCTGGCCGATCAGATCGTCGAATGTGGTGGGGCGGTATTTGCGGGCCAAAACCCGATACGCGGCGGCTTTTGGGGCCTCCTGCGCGGGTTCGTCGCCAAAGAGGCTGGGGCCCGGCGGCGGGGCGTCTGGCGCTTCGTCG
>JAGWZS010000132.1 GCA_018971905.1 Rhodospirillales bacterium
CCCCAGCACCTCGCGGATGGCACGCAGCAGGCACGCCCCAACAATGGGGTAATGTTCCGGCAGAACCTGCAACGCCACGTGCTTGTTGACGATCTGCCCTGCCAGAGAGCCAAGCTCCTGGAGCCGGTCGATATTCTTGGCATACATTAACACGCCATTGGCCAGGGCGCGCGGTTGCGCACCGCTGGCCTGATGCGCCTGGTTAAACAGCGGCCGCACCTGTGGATAATCCGCGAGCATGATCCTGTAGAAATGTGTTGTCAGCGCTTCTCCGCCAGCTTCCAGGATGGGAACAGTGGATTTGATGATGGCGGTCTGGGCGGCTGTCAGCATAGGCAGGCTTCCTTCAGTACGACACGGGCTCGGTCGTTTGGTTAAAACATGTATCTAGAATGCATGTTATACGCAGCCATGAAAAGATGCAACATACATGCATCTTTAATATTGAGCCCCAGGCATGGCCGTGGCTGGACATTCCGGCACCGTTCTGCCCATCTGGATTTTTAACGCTGCGATTGGCTAATTGCGGTATGGTCTCAACCGAGGTTTTCAGGGCGGGTTATGCGGGTTTTGCTGGCGGAAGATGAAAAAAAGACAACCGACTACCTCACCAAGGGGCTGCGCGAGGATGGCCATGCGGTGGAGGCGGCCCAAAACGGTGCGGACGCGTTGGAACTGGCGCTGCAGCATGAATTCGACGCGATCATCCTGGATGTAATGCTGCCGGAACTGAACGGCTGGGAGGTGCTCAAACGCCTGCGTGCAGCCGGGCGGAGCACGCCGGTGTTGTTCCTGACCGCACGAGACCATGTGGAAGACCGGGTCCGCGGTCTCGATCTCGGCGCCAATGACTATCTCATCAAACCCTTCGCCTTTGCGGAGCTTTTGGCCCGGCTGCGCAACCTGGCGCGACTGCCAAAGGCTGCATCGGGCGGCGGGCTACTGGCCGTGGGAGACCTGGAGATCGACACACTGCGCCACCGCGTCATCCGCGCCGGGCAGAGCCTGCACCTTACTTCAAAGGAATACGCGCTCTTACTGCTGCTGGCGCGCAACCAGGGGCGGGTGCTCTCGCGCACCCTCATCGCCGAGGCGCTCTGGGGCGTGCTATACGACCAGCAATCCAACGCGGTGGACGCGCTGGTCCGCCGCCTGCGCGCCAAGCTGGATACACCTTTCGCAACGGCCTTGCTGCACACCATCCGCGGCACCGGCTATGTGCTGGATCGATGAGGCTTCCCACCCTCCGTCCGGCCTCCATCAGCGGGCGTTTGGCGCTTCTCTACACGCTAGGCGCGCTGCTGGCGGTGGGGTTGTTCGCGCTGCTGGCAAACTGGAAGCTTGAGGCGAATTTTACCACCGCCCACCGGGATTTTCTCCAGGCCAAGGCGGCGGAGTTGCAAGATGATCTAAGCGATGGCGATGGCACACCGGACGCGCTGGTCAAGGAGATATTGCAGGAAACTGCCGACGCCCGCCTGCGCCCCTATGAGGCCAGGGTACTGGTGGCGGGGCAACAGGCGGGTGAAACGCCGGGCATGGCCACCACGCTGCCCGCGCGCCTGTTTCCCGCCGCGCGCGGCGTACAGAGCCTCTCTCTCATTCCTTACCAAACCGGCGATAGCTCCTGGCTGCTCACCAGCCTGCCTTTGCAGGGGCCACAGGGCGTGAGCCTGCAAATCGGCCTGGACATTACGCGGGATAATGCGCTGCTGACGGATTTCCACCGTGCTTTGGCCGTGTTTTTTGTGCTGATGGTGCCGCTTTTGCTCGGCGCCGGACGGCTGGCCGCCTCCCATGCGCTGGCGCCAGTGGCGCGTATCGCCAAGGTGGCGCAAAGCATCACCCCCGCACAGCTTTCCCGCCGTATCCCAATGCACCCACCCTGGCCGCGCGAGCTGACCGGGCTGGTGCAGGTGTTCAACCAGATGCTGGATAATCTTGAGTCCAGCTTCGAGCGGCTTTCCCGCTTTTCGGCGGATATCGCGCATGAGTTGCGCACGCCGCTTTCCAACCTCAATGGCAGCCTGGAAGTCTGCCTTACCCGCCCGCGCGGCGCGGCAGAGTATTGCGCCGCCATCACCTCCGCGCTGGAGGATGGCCAGCGCCTTACCGGGCTCATCGAGAATTTGCTCTTCCTGGCACGGGTAGAAAACCCGAGTCAGGCGCTGCACCACGAGCGTTGCGATGCGAGCGAGGTCTGCGCCTGGGTGGCCGCGCAGTACGAGGCGCAGTCCCGGCCCAAAGGATTGCGCCTGCGCATAGAAGGTGCCGCCACCCTCTATGCGGATATGCTGCTTTTCCGACAGGCGGTGGGGAATGTGCTAGCGAATGCGGTGCGCCATGCGCCGCCAGGCTCGGAAATTGTGCTGGCCATCTCCGGCGGCCCCGCTAGTGGCGTGGAAATCGTCGTTGCCGACCAGGGGCCGGGCATTGCGCCTGAGCATCTGCCCCGGCTGTTCGACCGTTTTTACCAGACCGACCCGGCGCGCGGCCACAAGGCGGCGCAAGGCTCGGGGCTGGGGCTGTCCATCGTGCGGTCGATCATGGAACTGCACGGCGGGCGGGCGAAGATTGAGAGCACGTTGGGGCAAGGCACGCAGGTCACATTGCATTTTCCCTCCATGGAGGGCTGAACATGATAAAATTATCATTGAAATAGCGCGATTCCGCCCGGCGGGCGGGCGTATCAGCGCCGGATGACTCGACGCTCAAAATTCATGCCGCCTGGCCTCATCGCGGCAGCGCTGGCGCTCACGGCCCAGGCCCCGGCCAGCTGGGTAACGGTGCAAGCCACGCAACAAGCCCCCATCCTTTCCGGCTTTGCTTCCGTGCAGCCCGGCGCGCCCATCACCATCACCGCGCTGCAAGCGGGCGTGCTCACCAGCCTCGCCGTCGCGCCCGGCGAAAGCGTGAAGCCAGGGCAGACGATCGGGCAACTCGGCGGCCCGCAGATCGCAGCGGCACTGGCCGCGGCGCAAGGAGCAAGCAACGCTACCGACGCCAATTTGGCGGCGGAACGTGGCAAGTTCGCGGATCATCTCTCCACCAAAGCGGCGGTGGCGCAGGCACAGGCCGCAGCATCCTCAGCGTGGGCCAATCTTGCGGCGCTGCGTGCGGCCACCAGCCTGCAAAGCCCGGTAGCCGGGCAGGTGCAAAGCCTCAACGCCGGGCCGGGCACGCCTGTTCAGCCGGGTCAGGAAATAGCTGTGGTGCAGCCCGCTGCCGGGGCCTGGGTGAAGGCCGTGCTTTACGGGCCACGGGCCTCCATGCTTTCCCCCGGCGATGAGGGGCGGTTTATTCCTGCTGATGGTGGGTCCGCCGTGCCCGTAACGCTACGCGGTGTGCAGGGTGCACAGCCCGATGGTGGGGTGGTGCTGGCTTTCTATGGTGCGGGTTTGCAGCCGGGCGAAGCGGGCACCCTCAGCCTTGCCTTGCCGCCCCGTCCTGTGTTGCTGGTGCCCAGCGAGGCGCTGGTGCTGGATGACGGACGCTGGTGGGTGATGCTGCATGACGCGCAAGGCGACCATGCCGTGCCGGTGGTGCCGGGCGAAGCGCAGGGCACGCAAACGCCCATTCTGTCGGGCCTTGCCGCCGGGGATCAGGTCATCGTCCAGGATGCCGCGCTGCTCTATCATCGCGGCATCGCGTCTCAATATCAGCCGCCGGATTAAACCATGCCAGACGCTTTGCTCCGCTTGGCTGCCCGCCCGGCTTTGTGGCTGATGATCTATGCCGCCTTGCTCGGTTTTGGGGTGTTCGCCCTGTTTAATATCCCCGAAGAGGTGCTGCCCGCCTTCAACTATCCCGAAATCAGCGTGACCGTGCATCTGCCCGGCACCACCGCCACAGATATGGAGGCGATGGTGGCCACCCCGCTGGAGGGTGTGCTGCTCGGCCTGCCGGGGGTGTCCAATGTTCGCAGCACCATCAGTGACGGGCTGGTGGAGACCGATCTGCGCTTTGCCGCCACCACCAACGCCCAGGCGGATTTGCAGGCGGTGAACGGCGCCATTGAGCGCGGCCAGACCAGCCTGCCGCCCGGCGTGCAGCCTTTCACGCAGATCATGGGCAATGCCATCAACGAGGTGGCAGACTATGCCGTGCGCATCGCCCCCGGCACCTCGCAGGCAAAGGCGGCGCGCGCGGTGGCAATGCAACTGGTGCCGGCCTTGCGCGCCGTACCGGGGGTGCAACTCGTCACCTCCGCCGGGCTGGGGGACGAGGCGCTTTGGGTGCAACCCAACCTTACCGCCATGCAACAGGCCGGGGTTTCCGTGCAAGAATTGCGGCAGGCGCTGGCCGGGCAGGCGATGCTGGTGCCGGGTGGTGCGCTTAGCCTTGGCCATGTCGATTCCCTTATCACCTTCGCCAACACCCCCAGCGCCGCGGCGCTAGCGCAAACGCCGGTGATGGGGCCGCACGGCCCCATTCCGCTAGGTGCATTAGCGCGCATTGTGCACAGCACGGAGCCTGTGCATCAGCGAGAATTACTGGATGGCGAACCTGCCATCGCGCTGGTGGTTTTCAAGCAGCAGGGTGCATCTACGTTGCCAGTGACACGAGCACTCGCGCAGGCCATCAAATCCGTGCCGCTGCCGGAAGGCGTTTCCGTGTTGCGGATCTACGATCAGGGCCATCTGGTAGCGGCCACGAGCGATGATTTGCGCCGCAATCTGCTGATAGGCGGTGTGCTGGCTATTGCCGGGCTGCTCGCCGTGCTGGGGGCGGGCAGCGGTGCCTGGCTGCTGGCGTTGTCTCTCCCGGCATCCCTGCTGCTGGGCATCGCCGGGCTGTATGCCACCGGGCAGAGCCTCAACCTGCTTACCTTCGGTGCCATTATCGTGGCGCTGGGGCTGGTGGCGGATGATTCCATCATCGTGCTGGAGAGTATTTTCCACCGCTGGGAAGCAGGTGACGAAACCTGGCCCGGCATCTGGCGAGGTTTGCAGGAGATCATGGCGCCGGACATTATCGGCACGCTCACCACCATGCTGGTGTTCGTGCCGCTGCTGTTCACCGGCGGGCTGGCGGGGCTGTTCTGCGTGCCCTTCGCGCTGGGCATGGTCTTCTCGCTCGGTGCCTCGCTGCTGGTGTCGCTCACGCTGATTCCGCTGGGGCTGGGGCTGCTGCCGCGCCATGCCATGCGCCCGCCGCGTGCCGCCAATGCGCTGCTTTTGCGGCTGATGGGCTGGAACCGTCGCCTGTTCCACTTGGCCCTGGCCTACCCCAAGCGCGCCGTGCTGGCCTGCGTGGCGCTGCTGCTGCTCAGCTTGGGGGCGATGAGCCTGGTTTCGGTGAATGTGCTGCCGTTGCCGAATGAGGGCGTGCTGCTGGATTCCTTTACCCTGGCGCC
>JAGWZS010000133.1 GCA_018971905.1 Rhodospirillales bacterium
GCCCAGTGCGGGGGTTGCAGCCGCACCAGCCTGGGCACCGCCCCCAGCAGTTTCACCACCGGCAGATAGGTGTCGTACAGCGGCTCGATCAGCACCACCTCGTCGCCGGGGTTCAGCAGCGCCATCAGGCAGGCGGTAATCGCCTCCGTGGCGCCGGAGGTGACAACCACACCCGCGGCCGGGTCGATCTCCAGCCCATAGAAGCGCTTATTTGCTGCCGCCACGGCCGCGCGCAGCTCCGGCACGCCGGTAAGGGGCGGGTATTGGTTGTGGCCATCCAGCAGCGCATCGGCCGCCGCGCGTACAATATCCGCCGGGCCCTCGGCATCCGGAAAGCCCTGGCCGAGGTTGATGGCGTTATGCTTCACCGCCAGGGCAGACATAATTGTAAAAATTGTGGTGCCTGTGGCGGCAAGCAAAGCGTTGGCCTGTTTCACGATATTGGGAAACCCTTTGTCATTCCCTGGATTTACCCGCCTAAAGCGAAGGCGGCAATATTGCACAAAATTTGGGCAGCAATAGTCGCCGCTTGAGCAAAACCTTATTTTGGCCTTTGATAACATTGCCGCAAACGCGGCACCGCGCGGAAAACCGTTCTGGCATGGCTTGTGCAAAGCGTAATACCGTCAGCCCGTTGGCTGACGCGCGCTTGCCCACCGGCTGCCCGGGGCGGGGTTACGGGCGTGCTGTCCGACGAAACATGAGGAGGGCGCGTGGGCCCCGGGCCCTGCGTGAACCAGATGAAGAAGATCGAAGCGATCATCAAGCCGTTCAAGCTCGATGAAGTGAAGGAAGCGCTGCATGAGGTTGGTCTGCAGGGCATCACTGTCGTCGAGGCAAAAGGGTTCGGGCGCCAGAAAGGCCATACCGAGCTTTACCGCGGCGCCGAATATGTCGTGGATTTCCTGCCGAAGGTAAAAATCGAGGTGGTCTGCGACGATGGGATCGTCGAGCGCGCGGTCGAGGCGATCACCAATGCGGCGCGCACCGGGCGCATCGGCGATGGCAAGATCTTCATTTCCACGGTTGAGGAAGCCATCCGCATCCGCACCGGTGAAAAGGGCGAAGCGGCGGTTTAAGCAGGCATTGCCAAGTGGCCCGGCATGGTTAACATGCCGGGCATTGCGCGTTTCTATGGCGGGCGCATGGTGCGTTTCGCGGGCCTTAACGGGTAATATTTATTAAAACGGGGAAAGAGCATGGCTAAGAAGGCCGAGGGTGGCGATAGCGTCGCCAAGGTTCTCAATCTAATCAAGGAGAACGGGGTCGAATATGTCGATCTGCGCTTCACCGATCCCAGGGGCAAGTGGCAGCACACGGCGCAGTATATCAGCACCGTCGATGAAGATTCCCTGAAAGACGGCTTCATGTTCGATGGTTCCTCCATCGCCGGCTGGAAGGCGATCAACGAGTCCGACATGATCCTGAAGCCGGACCTGGACAGCGCCGTGCTGGACCCGTTCTCCGCCAAGCCAAGCCTGATCCTGTTCTGCGACATTATCGAGCCCGCGACCGGCCAGGGCTATGCCCGCGACCCGCGCTCCACCGCCAAGAAGGCCGAAGCCTATCTGAAGTCCACCGGCATCGGCGACACCGCCTTCATCGGCGCGGAAGCTGAGTTCTTCGTGTTCGACAACGTGAAGTTCGGCACCGGCGGCAATTACGGCATCTATCAGCTGGACAGCATCGAGGGCCCCGGCTCTTCCCTGAAGGACTATCCGGAAGGCAACATGGGCCATCGCCCGGTTGTGAAGGGCGGCTACTTCCCGGTTCCGCCGGTGGACAGCGAAAGCGACCTGCGCGCCGAGATGCTCTCCGCCATGGGTGAGATGGGCCTGCCAATCGAGAAGCACCACCATGAGGTGGCGCAGTCTCAGCATGAGCTGGGCACCAAGTTCGCGACGCTGACCACAATGGCCGACCAGATGCAGATTTATAAATACTGCGTCCATAATGTCGCGCATTCCTACGGCAAAACGGCAACTTTCATGCCGAAGCCGATCTATGGCGATAACGGCTCGGGCATGCACACCCATCTGTCCATCTGGAAGGCCGGCAAGCCGCTCTTCGCGGGCAATGGCTATGCGGACCTGTCAGAGACCTGCCTGTATGCCATCGGCGGCATCATCAAGCACGCCAAGGCGATCAACGCGTTCTCGAACCCCTCGACGAACAGCTACAAGCGCCTGATCCCCGGTTTCGAGGCCCCGGTGCTGCTGGCCTATTCCGCCCGCAACCGCTCCGCCTCCTGCCGTATCCCCTACACCACCAGCCCGAAGGCCAAGCGCGTTGAAGTGCGGTTCCCGGACCCCACCTGCAACCCGTACCTCTCCTTCTCCGCCATTCTCATGGCGGCGCTGGACGGCATCAAGAACAAGATCCACCCGGGCGATGCCATGGACAAGGATCTGTACGACCTGCCGCCGGAAGAGCTGAAGGACATCCCGACCGTTTGCGGCTCCTTGCGCGAAGCCATCGGCGCCCTGGAAGCCGACCACGAGTTCCTGCTGCAGGGCGACGTGTTCTCCAAGGAGCAGATCGAGAGCTATATCGAGCTGAAGTGGAAGGAAGTGTACAAATTCGAACACACCCCGCACCCGGTGGAATTCGAGATGTACTACTCCGCCTGACCAGCGGTTTATCCAACGGAAACGGCGCCTAGAGCGCGATGAAGATGGGGCCGTCCGCTATGCGGGCGGCCTTATCTTTTGAATCGCGCTTTTTGTCCGCCAAGATCGCGCCGTTTTTGTTTCGGGGCTGGCCACACCGATCCCATGCGCTAAAACCTCCGCATGGCCACTTTCCTTTGCATCGGGCACAGCCATATCGGCGCCTTGCGCCAAGCTTGGCATCAACAAGGCGGCGGGCCGGATGCCGTGTTTCTGCTGCTGAACGAGCCGCAATACCAGCCCGCTTTGCATGAAAGGCAGCTCCACCCGGCCATTCTGGAACAGCTTGGCAAGGCCGCGCTGCATGTGTCGCTGCTGGGCGGCAATGACCATTCGATGATCGGGATGCTCAATCATCCGCGCCGGTTCGATTTCGTTTTGCCCGAGGCGCCCGGCCTGCCCGTGGATGAAACCGCCGAGCTGCTGCCCGCCGGACTGTTGCAGGCGGAACTGGCGCGGCGGATCGCGCCACATCTGGAGGTTCTGGCGGCCTGCCGTGCCGCTGTGCCAGGGCGGTTCGTGCACGTCGAATCCCCGCCGCCCATCCCCGCCGCTGCGCATATCGAGGCGCATCCGGGCGTGTTCAAGGATCTGATCGCGGAACGAGGCGTTTCCCCGGCTCTATTGCGCTACAAGCTCTGGCGGTTGCATGCGGCGCTCTACCAGGAGAGCTGCGCCCGGCTGGGTGTGGAATTTCTGGCCGCGCCGCCGGAAATGCAGGATGAGCAAGGTATGATGGTTCAGCTGGCATGGAACCCAGACCCCACCCACGGTAACCACATCTATGGTCGGCATGTGCTGGCGCAGCTGCAGGCGTTGGCATGACCCACCCTTACAAAACCCAACCCGACCATGCATTCTGGCGCCGGGCGATGTTCGGCATCCCGGCCGAAGCGTTGGACCCCGCCATTGCAACCCCTTTCTGCATCGCGCCACAGGACAAGGTGGTCACGGCGGGAAGCTGCTTCGCCCAGCATATTGGCGGCATGCTGGAGGTTATAGGCTTCACTCACTTTGTTGCCGAGCCCGCGCACCCGCTTTTCAGGCCGGAGGATTCGCGGGCCTTCGGTTACGGGCAATTTTCAGCGCGCTACGGCAATATCTATACCGCCCGGCAGCTTTTGCAGCTGTTGTGCCGCGCCTATGGCGAATTCCACCCCGCAGAGGATTGTTGGGAGCAGGATGGCAGGTGCATCGACCCATTCCGGCCGCAAATCCAGCCCGGCGGCTTCACCTCCCGACGGGAATTCACGCTGGACCGCACCCGGCATTTCACCGCCGTACGGCGCTTGGTGGAGGAACTGGATGTGCTGGTGTTCACACTGGGCCTCACCGAGGCTTGGCTCAGCCGCAAGGATGGCGCGGCCTTTACCATCTGCCCCGGCACGGCGGGCGGCGTGTTCAACCCGGCCCAGCATGTTTTTTATAATTTCACCGCTCAGGAGGTCGCGGCGGATCTTGCCGCTTGCATCGCCTTTCTGCGCGCGCGTAATCCCAAAGCCAGGGTCGTCCTCACCGTTTCACCCGTGCCGCTGGTGGCCACGGCGCGGGCTGAAACGCATGTGGCAGCGGCGACGTTCTATTCCAAATCCGCGCTGCGCGTGGCGGCGGAGATGGTGGCGCAAAGCCTGCCGGATGTCGCCTATTTTCCTTCCTATGAAATCATCATGAGCCGCGCCTTCGATGCGGGCAGCTACTTCGCGCCAGATAAACGCAGCATCACCAATGCAGGTGTGGCGCATGTGATGCGTGTCTTTGCCAGTTCCTTCGCCGGAATCGGTACGACTTCTCTCCCGCCCGCCGCCACGCCAAGCGAACCGGACACACAGGCGCAAATCGACGCATTGATGCAGGCGCATTGCGACGAGCTGGCGCTGGACCAAGCCTGAACGCGGGCCAGCCTTGGCAACGCTACCATTGCCAGGAAGGAGCGCGGCCTATAAGCCGCCCCCTCAGCCATGGCATTTAGCGTTAAGGAAATCTTCTACACCCTTCAGGGCGAGGGCCGGAATGCCGGCCGCGCGGCGGTATTCTGCCGCTTTGCCGGATGCAATCTGTGGTCCGGGCGGGAGGAAGACCGCGAAACCGCCATCTGCCAATTCTGCGATACGGATTTCGTGGGTACAAACGGTACCGGTGGCGGGCGGTTTGCCGCGGCGGCGGACCTGGCCCGTGCGGTGGATGCAGCCTGGGGCGGCGGAGCAGACAACAAGCTGGTAGTGCTGACCGGCGGTGAGCCGCTTTTGCAGGTGGATGATGCGCTGGTGGCGGCCCTGCACGGGGCCGGATTCGAGATTGCCGTGGAAACCAACGGCACCATCCCGCCGCCAGAAGAGGTCGACTGGCTATGCGTCAGCCCCAAGGCCGGAGCGGCGCTGGTGGTAGACAAAGGCGATGAGCTGAAGCTGGTTTTTCCGCAGGCGGGCGCAGAACCGGCACGGTTTGAGCATCTTGCCTTCCGGCATTTTCTGCTGCAACCGATGGACGGGCCAGACCAGGCCGCCAACACGCAGGCGGCGGTGGCCTACTGCCTGGCCAACCCGCGCTGGCGGCTCTGCCTGCAGACGCATAAATTCTTAGGGATTCGCTGATGTACGAGCTCAGCAAGCAATTCATCTTCGATGCCGCGCACACGCTCAACCG
>JAGWZS010000134.1 GCA_018971905.1 Rhodospirillales bacterium
CTGGGCGGAAACGCGCGGCAACAAGCGGGGTGCGGCTATCATCGCGGAGGACGTGTTCGGCGGCCTGCGCGCCAAGCTCTCGCTGTTCATCCGCGATCCGCATTTTCAGGGCCAGACCAAAGAAAAACTGACAACGCAGGAGGCCGCGCGCCTCACCGAAACCTCGCTGCGCGACCTGTTCGACCATTTTCTGGCGGGCGACCCTGCCAATGCCGACAATTTGCTGGCCTATGTGATAGACCGCGCCGAAGAGCGCATCCGCCGCAAGGAGCAGAAGGACACACCTCGCAAATCCGCCACGCGCCGCCTGCGCCTGCCAGGCAAGCTGGCTGATTGCGCCACCGAAAGCGCGGAGGGCACCGAGATCTTTCTGGTTGAGGGCGACAGCGCCGGCGGCTCCGCCAAACAGGCGCGTAACCGCAACACCCAGGCGATTTTGCCGCTGAAAGGCAAGATCCTCAACGTCGCCTCGGCTTCCGTGGAAAAGCTCAAGCAGAATCAGGAACTGAAGGATTTGATCGAGGCGCTGGGCTGCGGCACCGGCACCGCCTTTAACCGCGCCAATCTGCGTTATGAGCGCATCATCATCATGACCGATGCGGATGTGGACGGCGCGCATATCGCCTCGCTGCTGATGACGTTTTTCTATCGCGAGCTGCCGGAGCTGATCCGCCATGGGCATGTGTATCTGGCACAGCCGCCACTCTACCGGCTGACGCAAGGAGCCAAGAGCATCTACGCGATGGACGATGCCGCGCGTGAGAAGCTGATGAAAACCTTCAAGCAGGGCGCGAAGGTTGAGATCAGCCGCTTCAAGGGCCTGGGTGAAATGCCGCCCGCGGTGCTGAAGGAAACCACGATGGACCCGGCCAGGCGCACCCTGCTGCGGATTATGGCGGCACCGGAAACGCGGGCTGAAACATCCAGCCTGGTGGACAGCCTGATGGGCAAGCGCCCGGAGCTGCGCTTCCAATTCATCCAGGAAAATGCGGGCAAGGTTCAGGAATTGGATATCTAGAGTGCGATGACTTCAGGTTCGTGCGCTTTGCACGCGGAGCTGAAGTCTGAATCGCCCTCTCGTCATTGATGCATTGCCGCACCGCCGTCATAAGCTGGCGCAAATATCCGCCGCCCAACAGGCCGTTAACAAAGCAGCAACCCGGAAGCCGCATATAGCCAGGCACGAACCTTGCGCGGCGCCCGCCGCGTGATCGGACAAAATGTTTGATGGTGGGATTACATGGCATTCGTGGTTAAGCCGCTTAAGAGCTTCACGGCCGAAGCGCAGGCGCAGGATAACCGGAAATTATACCTGTATCAGATCGATCCGCTTCTGGTCGAGGAAGAGGACGGCTTTAATCTGCGCTATTACGACGATCCGAAAGTTATCGCGCATATAGAGGCGTTTTGCGATTCCTTCATGGAGGAGCGGTACGTGCCACCGATGGTTGTGCGCGCACTGGATGATGGGCGGATTGTGGTGATCGAGGGCCATTGCCGCCGCCGGGGGCTGCGCATGGCCATCGCGCGGGGGGCGCGAATCCCTCTGGTAAGCGTGATCCCCTTCCGGGGCAACGATGCTGAGCGGGTGGAGGTGATGCTGCGCTCCGCCCAGGGGTTGAAGCTGGAAGCGCTGGATGTGGCGCGGGGATATTTGCGGCTGCGGGAGATGGGGTTCAACCCGGAGGATATTGCCGCCTCGCAAAGCAAAAGCGTGGCGCGGGTGCGGCAGATGCTGCTGCTGGCCCAGGCAGACCCGCAGGTGCAGGCGCTGGTGCGCGGCAACCATGTGTCAGCGGATGCCGCGATAGAAGCGCTGATTGAGCATGGCGATGTGGCAGCGGAAGTGCTGGGCAGGAAGCTGGATGAAGCGCGGCAGGAAGGCCGCGCGCGCCTGACCAAAGCCGCACCCCGTTTGCCCCGGCCTTCGCGCAAAACCGTGGAGAAGGTTTTTGCCGGGGTGGAGGCGGCGGCGGCGCATCTTCCGGCGGATTTGCCGAAACAAGCCAGGGCGCTGCTGAAACTTTCAGACGCTGAACGCGAAGCGCGGCGGGTGGAGGTGAGCGCCCAACTGCTCATCGGGCTGGCGCAGGCAGCCAAGGAGATTGAGCGGATGAGGGCCCGGCAGGCGCGCAGGGCGGCGAAGTTGGAGGCAGGCGCTCAACAAGCCGCGCCCGAAGGGGAGCGCGTTTAATCCACGGAGTCTTTTGTGACCCTCACCCGGTCGATACGCCTTCCGTCCATTTCCATGACCTCGAATTTCCAGCCGCCGAACATGATCGCGTCTCCCTTCGCGGCGGGGCGCAGCAGCAGCGCCAAAATCAACCCGCCCAGCGTATGGTAGCTGCCTTCATTTGGCAGATCAGGCAGATGCAGCCTGGCTTTTGTTTCATCCACGGGTGTCAGCCCATCCAGTTCGTAGACCGAATCCGCCGGAGGTTCGGCATGTGAGGAGGGTCCGGCATCCTCGGCGTCGCCCACAATCGCTTCCAACACGTCGGCGGCGGTCACCACGCCTTCAAAGCTGCCGTATTCGTCGAACACCAGGGCCATGCCAAGCTCGTCGGCTTTAAGTCGGTCCAGCGCATCCAGCGCGGAAACAGAATCCGGAATCGCCATGGGTTGGCGCAGCACCGGCGAGATGAGGGGGCCTTCACGGTTTTCCAGTATCCGGTCCAGCACGTCCTTGGCCAGGATGATGCCCGTGACATTATCCACCGAGCCGTCGCACACCACGAAGCGCGAATGCGAAGCCGCACGCAACCGGGCGATGATATCCTGCCGCGAGGCTGAGCGGTCCACCCAGACGATTTCGGTGCGTGGTGTCATGATCGCGCGCACGGGTTTGTCCGCCAGGCGCAGCACGCGCTCGATAATGTCGCGCTCCTCGGTTTCCAGCACGCCGGATTCGGTGCCTTCCACCAGCATGGCCTTCAGCTCTTCTTCCGAAACGCCACGCCGGTCTTCCCGGGTGGGGCCGAATACGCGCAGCACTAAATCGGTGGCTTTGCTCAGCAACCAGATGGCGGGTGCTGCGGTTTTGGCAAGAATCGCAATGGGCCCCGCAACCAGCACGGCCAGGCGCTCCGGGTGGCGCAGCGCCAGCTGCTTGGGCACCAGCTCGCCAAACACCAGGGTGAGAAACGTGATGGCCAGCACGGTGAGAACCACGCCGAGCGGGGCGGCATAAGCGGCAATGTAGGGGATGTGGCGCAAGGGCCCCTGCATACGCTCGCCCAGCTGTGCGCCGCCAAACACGCCGGTGAGGATGCCAATGAGCGTGATGCCAAACTGGGTGGTGGGCAGAAAGCTTTGCGGATCGTCCGCCAGCAGGCGCGCGCGGGTGGCGCCGCGCAGGCCCTGGCGCTCCATGAGGGTGAGCATGGCGCGGCGGGAGGAAACCAGCGCCAGTTCCGCCAGCGCGAAGGCGCCGTTCAGCAGAACCAGAAGCGCCAAAACAGCGAGTTGCAGAAAGAGAGGCATAAGCGGGTTGTAGCTTGGTTTCGTGGCGCGCGCGATTGTTGCATACAGGGCAGGTATTGCTGAAGCAGGGCATCAGCTTGCCGAATTAATTAATTGATAAAATTAGACTTTATAAAAACCTGCAAAAAATTCGGTAACAAACATTAAATTTTGTTTGCCTTAGTTGGGCCACATTCGCGCCCATCCGGCGCCGTACTGAATTGCGATGTTCATGCCAGCCCGGGGCTTGTCCCGGGTAGAAGCTCGGATAGTCCGCATGACCTACCAGTCGCAAATCCACCGCCAGAAGGCGATGATTTCTACCCGCAAGGCCCGCCGTGGCTGGGCCAGCCCCAGCTCCTGGGCGGCGGCGCTGGGCGTGGGCGTGGTGGCGCTGGGCCTGTGGGCTGCGACCAACCAGCCGGCGGTGAACATTCCGGCTTACACCGGAGAAATCGGCGGATTTGCGTTTTCGCCGTTCCACAAGGGCGAAAGCCCGCAGACCGGGGATTATCCGACGGTCGCGCAGATCAAATCCGACCTCGCGCTGGCCGCGAAATATACCCACAACATCCGCACCTACACGGTTGAGGGCGATCTGGGACAGATTCCCGCGCTGGCGCAGGGCATGAACCTGAACGTAACCCTGGGCGCCTGGCTGGACCAGCACCCGGAGGCCAACGCCCGGGAACTGGCGAAGGTGGTGCGGATTGCCAATGCCAACCCCGATGTGAAGCAGGTGATGGTGGGTAACGAGACCATCCTGCGTGGCGACATGCCGGTGCCGGAACTGATCGCGGATATTCATCAGGTTGAAAAACAGGTGCATGTGCCGGTTTCCACCGCCGAGCCCTGGCATGTATGGCTGAAGCACCCTGCACTCGCGAATTCGGTTGATTTCATCACCGTGCATCTGCTGCCATATTGGGAAGGCGTGCCGGAAAACATCGCCGTGCAGGACGCGATGCACCGTTTCCAGGAAGTGCATGACCGCTACCCGAATAAGCGGATCGTGATCGGCGAAATCGGCTGGCCGTCGGATGGTATCGACATTGGCGCAGCACGGGCCAATACAATTAACCAGGCCCGCTTCCTGCGCGACTTCTTCAATCTCGCGCAAAAGGAACACCTCAACTACTTCGTGATGGAGGCGTTCGACCAACCCTGGAAAACCAGCTTCGAGGGCCGCGCCGCCGGTTATTGGGGCATGTTCACGCTCGGCCGCCACCAAAAATGGTCGCTCACCGGGCCGGTGTGGAATCATCCTGAGTGGAAATGGTACGCGCTGGGCGCCGCACTGGCGAGCCTGCTGGCCACCATGGCGCTGCTCTCCCGCCGGCCGGATATCCGCCTGCCGGGCAAGCTGCTCTTCGCCGTGCTGGTGGAGGGCTTTACCTCCACGCTGGCGATGCTGCTGATGAACATGGGGCAGACCTATCTCTCCTTGGGTGCGGCCGCCGTGTGGGGCGGGCTGGCTTTGGGCCAGGGGCTGCTGCTCTTCCTGCTCATCGCGGATAGTTTTGATCTGGTCGAGACCATCTTCGGCCGCATCGCCAAGCGGCACTACGAGCCGATCCCGGCCCCGGCGGGCACGAAGCTGCCGAAGGTCTCCATCCATCTGCCCATCTGCAACGAGCCGCCGCACATGGTGAAGCTCACGCTGGATAGCCTGGCAGCACTTGATTACGACCGGTTCGAGGTTCTGGTGATCGACAACAACACCAAGGACCCGGCAGTGTGGGAGCCGGTGGCCGAGCATTGCGCGCGCCTTGGGCCCAAGTTCCGCTTCTTCACCCTTGGCAAGTATAAAGGCTACAAGGCGGG
>JAGWZS010000135.1 GCA_018971905.1 Rhodospirillales bacterium
CAGCCTCGAACCTTATTATCCGCGATGGCGGAATTAATGGCGTAGTGATTAAGCTTGCCAGAGGTTTCGGGGAGATCACGCTTGAAGCTGATGGTATTGTCGCAGGAGGCGCGGCGCTTGATATTACGGTTTCGGAATATGCGGTGACAGCAGGGTTGACGGGCTTGGAATTTCTTTCAGGAATTCCCGGTACGATCGGAGGTGCTGTGGCAATGAATGCTGGCGCTTACGATGGGGATATGGCTGGTATTTTGGATTGGGTTGATGTTGTAACGCGTAGTGGAGAGCTGAAGAGGCTTTCCGTGCAGGAGTTGGGACTTTCCTACCGGCATTCAAACCTGACTTCCGATACAGTAGTCGTTGGCGCACGTTTGCGTGCTCGCCCAGGCGAGCCTGCCCTCATTGCGGCAAAAATGGCTGAGATTAAGCGAAAACGTGAAGCAACCCAACCAGTAAGAGCGCGTACAGGTGGCTCAACATTTGCTAATCCTGAAGGGCAAAAGGCTTGGAAGCTGGTGGATGAAGCTGGTTGCAGGGGGCTGCGCATGGGGCAGGCGCAGGTTTCCGATTTGCACTGTAATTTCCTATTGAATCTTGGTGGAGCGACTGCGGCTGAACTGGAAGGTCTTGGCGAGGAAGTGCGGCGGCAGGTAAAACAAAAATCGGGCATATCCTTGAGATGGGAAATTAAACGAATCGGAGTGCCTGCATGATGCGCGTAGCGGTATTGATGGGCGGCATTTCGTCCGAGCGTGAGGTTTCATTAAATTCTGGCGCTCAAGTATGTGAGGCTTTGAAAAAAGCAGGCTACGAGGTGACGCCGATTATTGTTACTGAGGATTTAGCGGCACTTCTGTCGGCACTCACTCCCCGGCCGGATGTTGTATTCAACGCGTTGCATGGCCGCTTTGGTGAAGACGGTACAATTCAGGGTATTTTGGACTATGTCGGCTTGCCTTATACGCATTCAGGCGTGCGTGCTTCTGCACTGGCAATGGACAAAGTGGCGGCAAAGGCCTTATTTGCGTCAGTTGGGCTGCCGGTAGCGTCTCATAAAATTGTTGACGTCGCGGAGTTGGTGCAGTGTGATCCTTTGCCACGCCCTTATGTGGTAAAACCTGTAAACGAAGGTTCGTCCGTCGGGGTATTTATCGTCAAGGAAGGTGATAATCATCGCGCCGAGATTGCAGATAGCTGGCAATTTGGCCGAGTGATGGTTGAACAATATATTCCTGGCCGTGAGTTGACAGTTGGCGTGTTGGAAGACCGGGCGCTTGTGGTAACTGAAATTCTGGCGGCGGAAAAATTTTATGACTACCATGCTAAATATGCGGCTGGAGGGTCGCGCCATGTTCTGCCGGCCGAGATACCAGAAGATATTGCAAAGGCCGCAAAAGAGATAGCTGTGGCGGCACATAAGGCGCTGGGGTGCCGTGGGGCTTCCCGCGCTGATCTGCGCTACGATGAAAATGAAGGCCGTTTGATCTTGTTGGAGGTTAATACGCAGCCGGGGATGACGGCAACGTCTCTATTGCCTGAACAAGCTGCGTATGAGGGTATGGATTTTCCTACACTTTGTTCCTGGATGGTCAGGATGGCCACATGCCGCGTGTAGAGATGTTACAGCGCCAAGTAGCTACGCCCGCGCGCGCGCCGCGGTCGCGCAATTCACGTGGGCGCAAATCCGCACCACCTCAAGACAGGCTTACCCAGCGGGCATTATTTTTCCGCCGGATCAAGCGCAGTTTAAAACCGGGCCTTTGGATCTTGGGTGCGGGGGCTTTTCTGGTGGTAGGGGCTGAATTGGTACGCAGCTTGCCAGGTTCTTCTCACATGTCACAACCCGCATCGGTTGAGGCAAAAGTGCTTCCTGAAGCGTCTCAAATGCCTGCTGAGCATTCTGGCCTGTTGGCAAATATGCTGGCAGATATTGGTTTCCGCATTACAGATATTAAAATTGATGGTGCGGTGACAACAGATGCCACGATACTTACGCGCGCCATTGGCGTAAAAGAGGGCGATCCCACTTTTGGACTTTCACTTGAGGGCATTCAGCAGCGTGTACAGGCTCTTGGGCCTGTACAATCCGCGACGGTTGAGCGCCTATTGCCCGGTACTCTAGTCATTAACGTGACTGAGCGGAATGTATACGCGATCTGGCAAACAATTCAGAACGGACACGTTGTATTTCAGCTTATTGATAAGAACGGCAACGTAATTCCTGATCAGGACGCAGCGGCAGCAAAACGGCGCGAACCTTCACTGTTGCTTCTGTCTGGGGTGGGGGCGCCAGAACAGGCGAACACGCTTATTCCTGAATTGAAATCTTATCCGCAGGTGTTGTCTCACGTGGTTGCCGCTGAGCGTGTCGACGGCCTACGCTGGAACCTGATATTAAAAAACCAGACGGTCGTGAAGCTGCCGATAGAAAATGAAATTGGCGCGCTCGAGCAACTGGCTTCGTTACAAGACTCCATGCGATTGCTGGACCGCTCGGTGGAAGTGATTGATCTACGTCAGGCGGGGCGGTTGGTCGTGCGGCCTTATGCAACTATGGCACCTAGCGCGAAGAATAAACCCGACGAATGGCAGGAGGGACAATGAACAGCATGATGCGCCGCTCCTCTTTGTTGGATAGTGGAGGAAAGCTGCTGCCTGATGAAACGTTGCGAGGCCGTTCCGTAAAGTCTGGCCCGTTCGGCGTGCTGGATATCGGATCCACAAAGATTGCTTGCCTGATCGGCCGGGCGGAAGCCGATGGACGGCTACGGGCATTGGGATTTGGTTGGCAGAAAAGCCGGGGAATTAAATCTGGCGGTATTGTTGATCTCGATGAAGCGGAACGTGCGATTCGTGCCGCGGTAGGCGCTGCCGAGGACATGGCGGATCTGCGCCTGAAGTCGGTCAATGTAAATCTTTCGTGCGGACAGCCGGAGTCGCGGTTGTTCAATGTCCAGTGGCCTGTGGATGGCCGGGCCGTGAATACAGATGATATCCGACGGGTGGTGCGCGAGGCGCGGATGCGGGCCTCCACCGAGGGGCGTGTTACGATTCACGCCCTGCCGCTGAGCTTTTCTGCGGATGAAACGCCGGGAGTAACAGACCCCCGAGGCTTGTTTTGTGATACATTAACCGCTCAGCTCCATGTTGTGGACGCAAGCAGCACTGCTCTTCGTACGCTGGCTGCGTGTTTGTCCCGTTGTGAGTTAGATATTGCGGCTTTGGTCTCCGCTCCTTACGCGGCGGGGCTTGCCGCGCTGGTGGGGGATGAACGGGAATTAGGCGTTACAATAATTGACATGGGGGGAGGGACCACCACCATGGCAGTTTTTTATGAGGGTCAAGTTTTACATACTTCGCAGCTTCCTGTTGGGGGCAACCATGTTACAGCTGATATCGCCATGGGACTTTCGACGCCGCTGGCTCATGCCGAAAGGCTAAAGGCGCTGTATGGAAGCTGCCATACTTCGCCTGATGATGCCAAAGAGCTTTTGCCGGTTCCATCGGTTGGTGAAGCTGAGCATCAAATCGCACAAGTACCACGTTCTCATCTGATTTCTTGTATCAGGCCTCGAGTCGAGGAGGTTTTTGAGATGGTTAAGGACCGGCTAGAAACTGCAGGTCTGGGCCGGGCGGGTAATGGCCGTGTGGTGCTCACCGGCGGGGCTTCACAACTCGGCGGTGTACGCGATCTGGCGTCGCAGATTCTTGAACGCCCCGTGCGCCAAGGGCACCCGGCGAGCGTTATTGGCCTGGCCGATGCAGCGGGAGCGCCGAATTTCGCCACACTTGTCGGCTTGCTTGCATTCGCCACGGGGGATGGTCAGCGGATGCAGGACATTAACTTTGAGGCGGAACGTACCCACGGCTGGTTCAGCCGTTTCGCCGAATTTTTAAAAAATCGTGTTTGACATGAAAACGGCGGGTTCTTTACCCATGCTGTTTAAGGAGAGAGAAGCCCATGGTTTTGCATTTATCCGTCGATAAACCCACGCACACCGATTTCACGCCTCGCATTACCGTGTTCGGCGTCGGCGGCGGTGGGTGCAATGCTGTGAACAACATGATCCAGATGAATCTGCCGGGTGTGGAGTTCGTGGTTGCAAACACGGATGCGCAGCAATTGCAGCGCTCTCTGGCTGAAAAGCGCATTCAGCTCGGTCCGCATCTTACCCAGGGCAATGGTGCGGGCGGGCGTCCAGACATTGGAAAGCTGTCCGCCGATGAAGCGGCTGATGATCTCGCCCGCCACCTTGAAAATACGCACATGGTGTTCATCACCGCAGGCATGGGCGGGGGAACGGGCACCGGCGCGGCGCCCGTAATCGCGCGCATGGCGCGTGAGCGTGATATTCTTACAGTTGGTGTGGTTACTAAGCCTTTTGCTTTTGAAGGCAAGCGTAGGATGAGGGCCGCCGAGGAAGGCATTGTCGAGATGCAGGCCTACGTGGATACGCTTATCGTGATTCCGAATCAAAATCTTTTCAAGGTCGCCAATGAGCGCACTGGTTGGAAAGAAGCCTTCGAGATGGCTGATAACGTGCTCTATATGGGCGTACGCGGCGTGACAGACCTTATGGTGATGCCTGGCATCGTGAATCTCGACTTTGCGGACGTTCGCTCCGTAATGCGCGAGATGGGCAAAGCAATGATGGGCACTGGCGAAGCCGAAGGTGAAGACCGTGCGATTCGTGCAGCCGAGGCTGCAATCAGCAATCCGCTCCTCGAAGACACCAACATGAAAGGTGCCCGCGGCCTGTTGATCAACATTACCGGTGGCTCGGACGTGACATTGTTCGAGATTGATCAGGCCGCCAATCGTGTAAGTGAAGAGGTGGATACGGATGCGAATATTATGTTCGGCATGTCGTTGGATGAAACCATGTCAGGCCGTATTCGCGTGTCGGTCGTGGCCACCGGCATCGATTCCATGCCTGTCTCGATGCCCAATCTGAAAGTGGTAAATGGTGGTGTGGAAAGCAGCCACATTGTCAATGCGGTGGCAACACAGAATGTGCAGCAACAGGCGGCTGCTTCCGGGGCAACGCGCCCGGCTGGCTATGTGCCAGAACCACCTTTGGCTCCCTTGGTTTCCAAAGCTTTTGTTGAACGCAGTCACGATGCTGTTTCTGCTGGTGTAGAGCCGCATTCTTTGGGTGAGGCGCCCGCAGCGCCACGCCCGCTTGCACCTATGCGGACGGTGGCGATGGCTCCAGCTTCTTTGCCTGTGCGGGCTCCGGAACCAGCCAAGACAGG
>JAGWZS010000136.1 GCA_018971905.1 Rhodospirillales bacterium
AATTCCTCGATATTCACGCCCAGCCCGCGCAAGGTCTGCGTCACCTCGCGCACGATGCCGGGGCGGTCATTGCCCAGCAGCTCCAGCGTCACCTGCTCGGGCAACGGGGCGGACTCAGTGCCGGTGAGGATGGTTACGGCCAGCCCGCTCTCCTGCATGGCGGCAAGGGCGGCGGCAAGGGCCTTGGCCTTTTCATCAGGCACGCGGACCAGAATAATCCCCGCGAAGGTGCCCGCCAGATGCGCCAGCCGGCTTTCCAGCCAACTCCCACCTCCGGCGGTAATCCGCTCCGAAAGGCTGTTGACAAGACCTGGCCGGTCGGGACCGGCCAGACTGACAACCAGGGAGGTCATGAGCCTAACGCTGGCTGCGCTGGCCAAACAGCTGCAGCAGGAACATGAACAGGTTGATGAAGTTCAGATACAGCTGCAGGGCGTCATACACAGAGCGCTTGCCTGCCATCTCCGCGCCATAGGCAGAGCCAAATTGCAGGTAGCTGGTCTTGATCCGTTGGGTGTCATAGGCGGTCAGGCCCAGGAAGATGAACACCCCCAGAATGGAGACGGCGAAGGCCACCGCCGGGGAGTGCAGGAAGATGTTCACCAGCATGGCGACGATGATGCCGATCAACCCCATGAACATGAAGCTGCCCAAGCTTGTCAGGTCACGCCCGGTCACATAGCCATAAAGGCTTGTCGCCGCGAACATCGAGGCGGTGATGAAGAACACCTCTGCGATCGAGGTTTCGGTATAGACCATGAAGATATTGGTCATGGAGGCGCCCATCGTGGCGCAGAACACCCAGAAAAGCGTTTGAGCTGCGGTGGTAGAAAGCCTGTTCACCCCGAAGCTGAGCACCATCACGAACACCAGCGGCGCGAAGATGGTGGCATAGGCGAGAATGGTGGGGTGCAGTGCCACGCCATAGGCGGTATTCACCGGCTGGTAGAACAGGTTCAGCAGCGCTGTGTGCGAAATGGCAAACGCAATCAGCCCGGTTAACACCAGGCCAGACGCCATCCAGTTATAAACGCGCAGCATATAGGCGCGCAGCCCCGCATCCAGCGCTGCGCTGCCATAGGCGGCATAGCCGGCTTGAGCAGTGCGGTAGGATTGGTTCGGGTTGAAAGCCATGAGGTCTATTGCTCCTAGAACGATGCCTGGTTCAGGCACACCTTACATGATTCGCCGGATCCCATAGTTTTTCAAGTGAAATAGGGGCAAAACGCCGCCCCTATTCCGCTACGAAGTGTAAATTATCAGGCGTTTCCGGTCAGCGCCGCCACCAACCGGATTTTTTGGCCGCCGGGGTTTCGGCGGCGCCAACCAGAATGGGCTTCACCGCCGGTTCCGCAACATCCGCCAGCACTACATCGCCAGCCGCCGCTTCCGCGGCTGCCGGTGCTTCCGCTAGCGCCGGGGTTTCTGCCGCCAGGGCGGGGGGCTCGGCTACAGGCGCGGCCGATTTTGTAGCTTTCGTGGCGGGCTTGCGTTTGCGCGGCGCAGGTTTGGCCGGAGCGGCCTCCACCTCAGCCGTTGCCGGGCTTTCCGCCACGGCTTCTGTGGCGGCTGGCTCAGCCTCCTTGCGCTTGCGGGGCGCGCGGCGGCGTTTTGGCGCGGCGGGTTCCTCTGCGGCCACGGGCTCGGGCGGAGCCTCTTCGGCGGCAGCGTCTCCCAACGCGGCTTCCAGCGCCAGATCCAGCTCGGATGGCTGCTCGTCCGCGGTTTCGGTTTCCGCTTCCAGCCCTGCGTCCGCGGCAACCTGGCCAGTCTCATTGCGGCGGCGGCCGCGGCGGCGGCGGCGGCGTTTACGCTCGCCACGCTCTTGCGCGGTTTCGCCGGTGGCGGCGCTTTCGGCCTCCTCGGCTTCTTCAACCTCCACCGGGGCGGCTTCAATCTGCCGTTCGGGGCGCACGGGCGCCGGGGCGGGGGGCTGGGCCGTCTGCGCCTTCAGTCTCTCAACCCGGAAATTGCCGCCGGCCAGGCTGGCATCCGGGTTAAAGATCACCCGCATGGCGTAGAGTGTCTCTATGTGCGCAAGGCGCTCGCGCTTATGGTTGAACAGATAGAACGCGATTTCCGGCGGCAGTGAGACCGCAATTTCCGCCGCCCGGAACTTTGCCCCTTCATCCTCGATGGCGCGCAGAATATGCAGCGCCGCACTTTCCGGGCTGCGTACATGACCCATGCCGGCGCAATGCGGGCATGTAATGAGTGACGCTTCGGCAAGGGAGGGCCGCAGCCGCTGGCGGGACATTTCCATAAGCCCGAAATGGCTGATGGAACCCACCTGGATGCGCGCGCGGTCGTGCTTCAGCGCGTCCTTCAGCTTGCGCTCAACCGCCGTATTGTTCCGGCGTGTCTCCATGTCGATGAAATCGATCACGATCAGCCCGGCCAGGTCGCGCATCCGCAACTGCTTGGCCACCTCTTCCGCGGCTTCCATGTTGGTCCGCAGCGCCGTGTCTTCGATGGAGCGCTCACGGGTGGAGCGGCCGGAATTCACGTCGATGGCGACCAGCGCTTCCGTCTGGTTGATGACGATGTACCCGCCGGAACGCAACTGCACCACCGGGTTCAGCATCGCGTCCAGCTGGGTTTCCACCTGGTATTTGGAGAACAGCGGCTGGCCGCCGGTCCATAGCTGCACCTTGCTGGCGTTGGCGGGCATCAGCATCCGCATGAAGTCCCGTGCCGCCTCGTGGCCTTCCTTGCCATCCACCAGAATGTCCTCGACATCCTTGGTGTAAACATCGCGGATGGCGCGCTTGATGAGGCTGGCTTCCTCATAGATCAGCGCTGGGGCGGCGGATTCCATGGTTTTATCGCGGATATCGTCCCACAACCGCAGCAGATATTCGCAGTCGCGCTTGATTTCCGGCTTCGGCCGGTTGGCCCCGGCGGTGCGCACGATGAGCCCCATGCCCTGGGGAATATCCAGCTCGGCCATCGTCTCTTTCAGGCGGCGGCGGTCTGTGTGCGAGGTGATCTTGCGTGAAACCCCGCCCCCGGTGGGGGAGTTGGGCATCAGCACCGAGAACCGCCCGGCCAGGGAGAGGTAAGTGGTGAGCGCGGCACCTTTATTGCCGCGTTCTTCCTTCACCACCTGCACCAGCATGATCTGGCGGCGGTGGATCACGTCCTGGATCTTGTAATTGCGCAGGAAACGCTGGCGCATACGCCGCTCGCGGGCCTCGGCGGCATCGTCGCCATCGCCGCCTATCTGCTCGGGGGGCGGGGCGTCGGTCTCCAGGCTCTCAACGCTGTCGGCCTCCCCGGCTTCGGCGGAGATTTCGGCTGGCATCGCCTCCTCTGCGGCGGAATCCGCCGGGGCTTCGGCGTCTGGGGCAATTTCAGGGGCGTTGGCGGGTTCACGGAGCGCCTCGGCAATCATCGCCGGCTCGTCCAGAGTTTCATCCGGCGGGGGGGCGGCGATGATCTCGATAGGCTTGATGCCCAGCGCCTGGGCGGTTTCAGCGTCGGGGTTGGCTTCTGCCTCGGCGTCGGCGCGGTTGGCTTCGGCCTCGGCCTCGGCGGCGGCCTCCGCCTGCATTTCCAGCAGCTTCTGCCGGTCCGCAACCGGAATCTGGTAATAGTCCGGGTGAATTTCCCCAAAGGCCAGGAAGCCATGGCGGTTGCCGCCATATTCAACAAAGGCGGCCTGCAGGCTGGGCTCTACCCGGATAACCTTGGCTAGATAGATGTTGCCTTTAATCTGCTTGCGGCTGACGGTCTCGACGTCAAAATCCTCAAGGCGGTTACCATCCAGCACCACCACGCGGGTTTCTTCCGCATGGCTGGCATCGATCAGCATCTTTTTCGACATTAACGATAAAACTCCGGTGTGCGCCGGGCAGGGCGGCCCTTTCTGGGCGTCTCCGCGTCACGGGCGCATGATAAAGGTAAACAGAAGAGGAAGCGGCGCCGAACCGGGCTTTAGCCTTGAGAGACATAGTAATTTCAAAAGGCGGTGCGGTCATCGGGTCCGTGAACTTGCCAGCGTTGGGGCGCTGGCCGTGTAATATTTTTCTGTCTTTGGACACATCACATACCGCCGGCGGGTCAAGGCCGGGCGCGGCACCGCGCGTATCCTGCAACCGTAGATGACCCAAAAACCACGCTCCCGCAAGGGGGTTGTAGGAAGGGCTGGTTTCCGGCCAAAACGGCATGGGCCATACGCGGGTCGCAAGAGGTGGACAGAATGGCGTGGAAATACCGGTTCGTGATTGCCGCCTGCGCCCGCTGGGAAGCGCCCTATGCCGCAGAATGGCTGGCCTATCACCGGGCCATTGGGTTCGAGCATGTCTATCTCTACTGCAACGATGATGACCCGGCCGAGCTGTACGAGGCCGTTCTGCCCTTCACCCAGGGTCCGGCGCCGTTCGTTACCTTCCGGCATTTCCCGGAACAGGGGATGCAGCGGAAAATGCTGCTGCATTTTTGCGCCCACAACGGTCAGGATTCAGAGTGGGTAAGCTTTCTCGACCTGGACGAGTTCCTGCGCCTGCCACCGGGCCAGACGCTGCCGGACTATATGTGGGCTTTTGAGGACAAGACCGACTGCCTAATGTTCAACTGGGTCTATTGCGGCCCCAACGGGCACAAGACGCCGCCGAAAAGCGTGCTGAAAGACCTAATCCGCCGACAGGCCAGCGTGCATCCGTTCACCAAAATGATTTTCCGCTCCTGGATACTCGGCCAGCCGGAATTGTTCAAAAACGCGCCGGATTGCAGCTTTCTCCATCGCCTGCACCAATACGTCACCGTCGACATCCGCCCGATGAATACGCTGGGCGAAGATATGTTGGGTTACTACAACGATACTCATTTCGCTGAACTTGCCGATGGCTGGGCGCGCGGCCGAAAGCCGCTAAACCGGATTTTCGAGTCCGGTGCCTTCATCCATCATTACGCCTTCCGCACCGAAACCGCGTTCACAGACCGTGTGGCGCGTGGCCTTGGCGGAGATTTTCATGGTCAGGACCATTGGGGCCGTGTCGCGGCGAATGAGGAGCTGCGCATCGGCTTCACCGCAAGCATCAACGCCGTGGAAGATTTGGCTCTGGCCAATGTATGGGACGAGGTCATCGCCGCGTCGGCGCAACTGGTCGTGGCGCCGGTGCCAGACCCTCCGGCGTCGATTTCCCCCGCTGTGCGGTCATCATCTGGCTTCGCGGCGGTGGTGCTGGTTGTTAAAGATGAAGCATCTGACATTCTTGTCTGGCTGG
>JAGWZS010000137.1 GCA_018971905.1 Rhodospirillales bacterium
CCTGCGCACCGAGGAGCGCGCACCGCGCACCGCCGTGGTGGCACCGCCTTCCGGCCGGGAGACACCGCGAATCGCCTTTGGCAGCTTCGTGGAACGCGGCATCATCCGCCCCGGCACCCAGGTGATGGACAAGCAGCGCCGCTTCGCCGCTGAGGTAACGGCCGAGGGCGGGCTGGTGAGCGGGAGCCATCGCGGTTCCATCCATCAGGTGGGCGCGGCGGTGCAGAACGCGCCCAGCTGCAATGGCTGGACCTTCTGGCATTTCGAACGCAATGGGCAGTTGCTTCCGCTGGATCTGCTGAGGAAGGAAAATCAGGAGGGGTAAAGACGTTCCTGCAATGTTCCACGTGGAACATTGCTAACATTGCGTTATACTTGGCGCTACCTCACCACCTTGCCCGAATCGCCGATGAGCTTCTGCGCCAACAGCACCGGAATGGCGGTGAACAGGATGATGGCGAACACCACCACATTCACCTCCGGCAATTGCTGACCGAGACGGATGGCCCCGAAAATCCAGAGCGGCAAAGTGTTCTGTGCCCCGGCGGTGAAGGTCGTTACGATCACCTCGTCGAACGAAAGCGCGAAGGCCAGTAATGCGCCAGCCCCAATGGCGCTGGCCATCATCGGCAGCTGGATCAGCCGGAAGGTGCGGAAGGCATCAGCGCCCAGATCGGCTGAGGCTTCCGTAAGGGAGCGCGGCATCCGCCGCAGCCTTGCCACCACATTATTATAGACGATGACCACGCAGAAGGTCGCGTGCCCGGCCACGATGGTCCAGTAAGAGAGGTTGACCCCCCAGAAGGCGAAATAGGCCGCCAGCGCCATGCCGGTGAGAATGCCAGGCAAGGCGATGGGCAGCACGGCGATAAAGCTTACCACCTCCTTCGCGGCGGATTGCATCCGCGCCACGGCCATGGCGGCCAGCGTGCCCAAGAGCATCGCCGCGATGGTGGCCACCGAAGCGACCTCCAGCGAGAGCACCAAGGCCTGGCGCACTGCATCGTCATTCCAGGTATCGCCAAACCAATGCAGGGCGAAGCCGGTAATGGGCCAGGCCGGAATGGGCGCGGCCGAGAAGGCGTAGAGCACGATCACCACAATGGGGATGAACAAGAAGGCGAAAATGGCCGCCACGGCGGCCCAGATGAGGGTTTCAGAGCGCATCGAACGCCCCCAATTTCCGGGCGATGAGCAGGAACACCGCCATCACGCCCAAGGGCAGCACCGCATAGGCCGCAGCAAAGGGGATGTTGTTGGTGACCCCGACATTTGAATACACCACGTTGCCGATGAAATCCGACCCGCGCCCACCGACCAGCATCGGCGTCACGTAATCGCCCAAGGTCAGGGAGAAGGTGAAAATGGCCCCCGCCACCATGCCAGGCAGGGCCATGGGCAGCATCACGCGGCGGAAAGTGGCAAAGCCGCGCGCGCCGAGATCGGACGAGGCCTCCAGCAGGCTGGGGGGAATGCGCTCCACACTCGCCGCCACGGGCAGAATCATGAACGGCAGCCAGAGATAGGAGAACACGATCCACATGGCCCAGTTACTATAGCCGATATGCGCGCGCGGCAGGCCGATCTCCATCAACGCCCAGTTCAGCAGGCCGTTATGCGCCAGGATGACCCGCCACGCATAAACCCGCGCCAGATAGCTGGACCAGAGCGGCACCATCACCGCCGCCATCATCACCGCGCGCAAACGCTGGTCGGCCAGGCGGATCATCGCATAGGCCACCGGCCAGGCCAGGATGACATCCGTGATCGTCACCGCCGCGGCGATGCCGACGGTACGCAAGGCAATGCGGGTATAAACCGGCGTTGCCAGCAATTGCTGGAAATTAGTGAGGGAAAAACCGGGGATGAGGTTGCCGGAGAGATCATCCACCGTCCAGAAGGAGGTGATGAGCAAGGCGCCTATGGCCGCGAGATACAGCCCCGCGAACCATAGCGCCGGCAGGCCGAGCAAGGCGGCGTTCGCCATGCCCGGCCGTCGCCATCCAAAGGCGGAAAGCGCCTTCTTGAGGTTCATCCCTTGATAATCTGCCATTCGCGCTGCCAGGCAGCATAATCCAGGCAGTCATGCTGGCCATTGCCGCAATCGGTTCGCGGAGTTTTCCAGAACTTGATCTGGTCGAAATAAGACGAAGGGGCGTTGGCATGGTACTGTTCGCAGGAGCCGGGCTGCTGGGCGTCCATCTCCTTGCAGGCCAGGGTGTTAGCAGGGGTTTCGCCGAAATAAATCGCCTGCTCAGCCTGTACCTTGGGCGTGGTGACCCAGTTGATCCATTCATAGGCGCAGTTGGGGTGCGGGGCTTTTGCAGAGATCATCCAGGTATCGGCCCAGCCGGTGGCACCCTCCTGCGGGATGGTTTCCGCCACCGGCACCTTGGCGGCTTGCAGCGTGTTGGTCTGGTACGGCCAGGCGGCACCCACCACGGCATCGCCTGAGGTGAAGAGCTGGATTTCGTCTGACGCCAAGGCCCAGTATTTCTTGATAAGCTTGGACTGCGCCTGCAGCAGCATCACCACCGCGTCCATCTGCGTCTGGTTCAGCTCATATGGGTCCGTGATGCCGAGCGAGGGGTCTTTCTTGGACAGATACAAAGCCGCATCCGCGATCTGGATGGGATTATCCGGCACGGTAATCTTGCCCTTATAGGCGGGGTTATAGATCACCGACCAGGAGGTGGGCGCCGTGGGAAACACCTTGGTGTTGTACAGCAGCGTGTTCGGCCCCCATTCATACGACACGCCGTAATGCACGCCCTTCACGGTGTTGAAGGCCGGGCTTTGCAATTGTGGAATGAAGTTCTTCCAGGCCGGGATAAGCGCCATGTTGATGGGCTGCACATCATGCCCATAGATCAGCCGCAGCGTGGCATCGCCCGAGGCGGAGACGACATCGTACTGGTCGCCGCCGCCCGAGCGCATCAGCGCCACCATCTCGTCAGATGAACCAGCATATTTGGCGTGGACCATGCAGCCGGTGGCGGCCTCGAAAGGTTTTACCCAATCGTCCTGGGCGTAGCCCTCCCATGCCACCACATTCAGCACACCTTCACCCTGGCCGATGGCCTGCAAAGGCTCCGCCGCGGCGGCACCCTGGGCGAAAGGCAGGGACGCCGACACATATAAAGCCAGCCTGGCGAGTTTACGTTTAAAACCGTCTCTCATCACTGCTCTCCCTTGTTGATTGACCCACCGATGATAACTGACGCTGCGCGCGGCCAGGCCACCGTTACCGAATCCCCCGGTGCGAAACGCAGGCCGCCGTGCACGGGCACGATATTGGCTTCCATCACCTGCATTGTGCCGCCATCCTCCAGCGCCACGATGGCGCGGGTAATGGCGCCGAGATAGACGATCTCCCGCACCGAACCATGCCGCTTCTCGAACCCTTCCGGCACCGCATGGGCGTGCGGTACCAGATGCAGCTTTTCTGGCCGCAGCAGCGTATTGCCGAGAATGTTGGAGGAGCCGACAAAATCCGCCACGAAGGCGCTGGCCGGGCGCTCGTACAAGTCGAAGGCGGTGCCAACCTGCTCAATCTGGCCTTGGGCGAACACGGCGATGCGGTCTGACATTGAGAGCGCCTCGTCCTGGTCGTGGGTGACGTAGATGAAGGTGATACCGGTTTCATTTTGCAGGCGCTTGAGTTCCTGCTGCATCTGGTGGCGGAGCTTCAGGTCCAGCGCGCCCAAGGGCTCGTCCAGCAGCAGCACGCGGGGGCGGTTGACCATGGCGCGGGCGAGCGCCACGCGCTGGCGCTGGCCGCCGGAAAGCTGGGCGGGTTTGCGGCCGGCGAAATTGGCAAGCTGCACCGCTGCGAGGGCCTTTTCCGCCTGCGCATGCGCCTCCGCCTTGGGCATTTTCTTGGCGCGCAGGCCGTAGGCCACGTTTTCCACCAGCGTGAGGTGGGGAAACAGCGCGTAATCCTGAAACACTGTGTTCACCGCGCGCTCAAACGGCGGCAGGGCGGCGACATCCTGGCCATCCAGCAATATCCGCCCGGAATCAGGCCGCTCGAACCCCGCGATAAGACGCAGAGTGGTGGTTTTGCCGGAGCCGGATGGGCCAAGCAGCGTGAAGAACTCACCAGCATGGACTGTAAGGTCCACCCGCGAGAGCGCCACCGCGCCGCCATAGGTTTTGGCCACCCCTTCGAGTTGTACGATCGGCTGCGTCACCTGCGCACCTGTTGTTGTCCCGAGGCCGTGTCTCGTATCATCCATGATAACAGGATTGCCACGCGATCCCCCCTGTTTTGTTGACCCCTGAACACAGCCTCCGTCTGCTGTATTCCAGGGTCAACCGGTTTTTCCGGCGGGCGGGCATAGTGGGATGAAAATTTGCCAGTGAGGAGTGCCATGGCCGATCATCTGAAATTCTACATCAACGGCGAATGGGTGGACCCGGCGGCGCCGAACCGCATCGCGGTGATCGACCCCTCGACCGAGGAGGTGTTCACGCATATTTCCGGTGGCTCAGCCGCCGATGTAGACAAGGCCGTGGCCGCCGCGAAAGCGGCCTTTGCCAGCTATTCACGGTTTTCGCAAAAGGAAAGGCTGGAGCTGCTGGAAACCTGCCTTGCCGAATACAACAAGCGCTACGACGATATCGCCGAAGCCTGCGCCAAGGAGATGGGCGCACCGATTGCCTTTGCCAAAGAGGCGCAGGCCTGGGTGGGGCAGAAGCATTTCGAGGCGACGATTGAGAAGCTGAAGAGCTTCAAATTCACCGAGCAGCGCGGCAGCACCATGGTGGTGAAGGAGCCGATTGGCGTTTGCGGGCTGATCACGCCCTGGAACTGGCCGCTGAACCAGATTGTGTGCAAGGTGGCACCTGCTTTGGCCACGGGGTGCACCATGGTACTGAAGCCTTCCGAGATCGCGCCGATCAACGCGCTGATTTTCGCCGAGGCGATGCATGCGGCGGGGGTGCCGAAAGGCGTGTTCAACCTGGTGAACGGCACCGGGCCGGAGGTGGGCCAGGTTCTGGCCGGGCATCCCGGCGTGGACATGATGAGCTTCACCGGCTCCACCCGTGCGGGCACCATCGTGGCGCGCGAAGCAGCGGCGACGGTGAAGCGCGTGTGCCAGGAGTTGGGCGGCAAATCCGCGAACATTCTGCTGGATGATGTGGATTTGGAAAGTGCCGTGCGCCAGGGCATCGGCGCGTGTTTTATCAATACCGGGCAGTCTTGCGACGCGGCGACGCG
>JAGWZS010000138.1 GCA_018971905.1 Rhodospirillales bacterium
GTATTGAACATACCCATTGCCACACCGGGGCCGGTGAAGTCATGCACGTCCATCACCACCGGCTCGCCGCCCTCGGGCTTAAACACCAGCTCCAGCTTGCCGGGGCCGGGCACCTTGTAGTCGGTGGCGCGGTAAATATCGCCATAGGCATGGCGCCCCACCACAATCGGCTGGGTCCAATGCGGCACCAAACGGGGCACGTTCTTGCAGATAATCGGTTCGCGGAAAATGGTGCCGTCCACAATATTGCGGATGGTCCCGTTCGGGCTCTTCCACATTTTCTTCAGGCCGAATTCCGCCACCCGTGCCTCGTCTGGGGTAATGGTGGCGCACTTCACCGCCACGCCATATTGCTTGGTGGCGTTGGCCGCATCCACCGTCACCTGGTCGCCGGTCGCGTCGCGGTGCTCAATGCCGAGGTCGAAATACTTAAGGTCGATGTCCAGATAAGGCAGAATGAGCTTCTCTTTGATGAAACCCCAGATGATTCGGGTCATTTCATCCCCGTCCATCTCAACCATCGGGGTTTTTACCTTGATCTTGCCCATTTCAGCTCTCTTGCTCCATGCACCTTGCATCAAATACCATTCCCGCCGCGCCGCACAACCCTGGTGCATGGACGCGCCGCCCCCAAGCCGCTAGGAGGGGCAGAACTGAATGTCTCAAAGTGAGGATGACATGAGCGGGCGTATTGCCGCGAAAATCGACTGGGCGAGCGACTGGGACCGGGACGCCGCTCTCACCACGGCCAAGCTGCTGCTGGAAATCAAGGCGGTGAACTTCCGCCCGGAGGAGCCCTATACGCTCACCTCCGGCTGGAAGTCCCCGGTCTATATCGATTGCCGCAAGATCATCTATTTTCCCCGCGCCCGCGCCAAAATCTGCGACCTCGCGGTGGAAAAAATCAGCCGGCATATCGGTTATGAGGCCATCCAGGCCGTGGCCGGCGGCGAAACCGCGGGCATTCCCTTCGCGGCCTGGATCGCCGAGCGCATGCACGCCCCCATGGCCTATGTGCGCAAGAAGCCCAAAGGCTTCGGCAAGAACGCGCTCATCGAGGGCGATGTGCCGGAAGGGCTCAACACCCTGCTGGTGGAAGACCTTACCACCGATGGCGGCTCCAAAATCCAGTTTGCCAACGCGCTGCGCGATGCCGGGGCCATCTGCAACCACACCTTCGTGGTGTTCTTCTACGGCGTGTTCCCCGGCTCCTTCGAGACGCTGGCGAGCATGAACATCTCGCTGCACCACCTCTGCACCTGGTGGGATGTTCTGGAAGCCGCCAGAAGCCAGCCGTACTTCTCTGACGCTGCACTCTCGGGCGTGCGCAAATTCCTGGAAAACCCCATGGCCTGGTCCGCCGCCCATGGCGGCGTTGCCTCCGCCGAGGAAGCGTTGGAATACAAGCTCGGCAAAAAGGGTTGAGCCGTGCCGGGTGAGCAGGCAAACCATCTGCTCATCTTTGGCCTTGGCTATACTGGCCGGGCCATTGCCCGGGTGGCAGTGAAAGCAGGCTGGCAGGTCAGCGCCACCACGCGCGGTGAAGCCAGGGCCGAGCCGGGGGTAGCCCTGGAGCCGTTTGCCAAGGCCGCCCCCGCCATCGCCGCCGCCACCCATATCCTTTCCACCGCCGCGCCGGATGAAACGGGCGACCCCGTGCTGGCCCGCTACCACGCCGCCCTCAAGGCCGCGCCCGCGCGCTGGCTTGGCTATCTTTCCACCACCGGCGTTTATGGCGACGCGCAAGGCAGTTGGGTGGATGAAACCACCCCTCCCAATCCTGGCTCTGCCCGTACCAAACGCCGGGTTGCCGCCGAACATGGCTGGGCCGCCCTGGAAAAGCCGCTGGCCATTTTCCGCCTCGCTGGCATTTACGGTCCCGGCCGCTCCATGCTCGATGATCTGCGGGCAGGGCAGGGGCGGCATGTGCTCAAGCCGGGGCATCTGTTTGGCCGCATCCACCGGGAGGATATCGCAAGCGCCGTGCTTGCCGCGCTGGGCCAGAACGCCACCGGCATCTTCAATTTGTCGGATGACGAGCCCGCCACCCCGTCAGATGTGGTGCAGGAAGCCGCCCGCCTGCTCGGCATCACGCCGCCGCCGCCCGTGCCTTACGAGCAGATTTTCAAAACCATGTCTCCCATGGCGCTCAGCTTCTGGGCGGAAAACCGCAAGGTCTCGTCGGAAAAAACCAAATCCCGCCTCGGCATCGCCTGGCGCTATCCCTCCTACCGTGAAGGCCTAGCCGCCATCCTCGCCGAGGAGCGCGCCAACAATCCCGCCCAGCAGCGCCAAATCCCCCGGCGCTGAAAGCCGGTGGTCCCCGTCTTTTATAAAGGTCAGCCGCACATCCTGGCTCGCCAGGCTTTCCATCAGCTTCAGGCTTTGCCGCCAGGGCACGTCGGCATCCTTCATGCCGTGCAGAATCCGCACCGGGCAGGTCACTTCAATCTCGCTGGTCATCACCAGATGCGCCGCACTCCGTTCGATCAGCGCCAGGGAAAAGGGCAGGGGATCGCCATAGTCCGAAGGCCGGTAGATCACGCCTTTTTTCCGTACCTCCTCCTTCAGCTTCGGCGGCAGTTCCTCAGCCAGCATGGAGGCGGTAAAATCCGGCGCCGGGGCCAGCAACACCATCGCCTTCAGCCGTGCCCCCAGCTTTGGCCCCAACAGCAGGGAAATCCACCCGCCCATGGAAGAGCCCACCAGCACCACATCGCGTTCCGGCGCTATTTGTTCCAGCACGAATTGTGCATCCGCCGCCCAGTCGCCAATGCCGTTCTCGATGAATACCCCACCGGACCTCCCATGCCCGGCATAATCGAACCGCAGCATCGCGCGCTTGCGTGCCCGGCACCACGCCTCCAGCGCCAGCGCCTTGGTGCCTTCCATGTCAGAGGCATAGCCCGGGCAGAACATCAGCACCGGGCCTTCGCCATCCAGGAATTCATAGGCCAACTCGATTCCTGACAGGCGTGTCACAAACGGCATAGTCATAAACTCCCAACCCTGATAGCGCGCAGCACATGAATAGCCAGCCCAGAACGATTCTCCAGATATTGCCCAGGCTCGATGCCGGAGGGGCCGAGCGGGTCGCCATCGAAATCGCCGAAGCCGTGCGCCTTGCCGGGCACCGTTCTATCATCGCCGCTGAGGATGGCCATCTCTCCCCGCTTGCCGCTCGCGCCGGGGCGGAGCTGATTCACTTCAACCTCGCCACCAAAAATCCTTTTAAAATATGGCGTAACACCCAGAAGCTGCGTGCCATCATCAGTGAAAACCAGGTGGACCTCGTCCACGCCCATTCCCGCGCCCCGGCCTGGTCCGCCTTCCGCGCCGCCAAGAGTGCTGGAATCCCGTTCGTCACCACTTACCATGGCGCCTATGGCGAAAGCTCCCGCCTGAAGAAACGTTATAACAAGGTGATGGCAGCGGGCGACCGTGTGGTGGCGGTGAGTCACTTCATCGAAAATCTTATAAAATCGCGTTACAAAATTGATTCTAATAAAATTCGTGTCATCCATAATGGCGTGGATTTACAGAAATTCGACCCTGCCTCCGTGCGCGGAGACCGTGCTGTGCGCCTCGCCAAAGACTGGCGGATCGAAAATGGCCAGCCTGCCATCCTGCTTCCCGCCCGCCTCACAGGTTGGAAAGGCCAGCGTCTTTTCATCCGGGCTCTGGCGAAAATGCAGCATGATGAAGCCGTTGGCATCCTTATCGGCTCAGACCAGGGCCGCCATAAATACACGCAGGAGCTGTTGGCCCTGGCCGAGCGGCTCGGCGTTGGCGGCCGCCTGCGCCTCGCCGGCCATGTGGATGACATGCCAGCCGCCCTAAAACTTGCTGATATTGTGGTAAATTGCTCCACCGAGCCGGAAGCCTTTGGCCGTACTATCATCGAGGCTCAGGCCATGGCTAAAATCGTCGTTGCCGCCGGGCACGGCGGCGCGCACGAAACCATCCAGCCCAACGTCAGCGGCTTTCTGTTTCCCCCTGGCGACGAAACCGCCCTGGCGGCCATTTTCGATGCCATTCTGGCGGGCGATGCGGATCTGCGCCTTGCCTTTGGCGCCCGCGCGCGGGAGGAGGTGGGAATGCATTTCTCCATCGAGGCCATGCAAACCCGCTATCTCCATCTTTACGCAGAGCTGCTTGGCTGATGCGTGTGCTGGTTATCCGCCACGGCGCCTTTGGCGATATCGTGATGACATTCCCGGCCTTCGCCGCCATCCGGGAGCACCACGCCCAGGATAACATCACTCTGCTCACCACCAAACCCTATGCCGGCTTGCTCGGCGCCAGCCCCTGGTTTGACAAAATCGCGACCGACGACAAGCCCGATTGGTGGAACCTGCCGGGCCTGCTGCGCCTGAAGCGCCAGCTCTCCGGCTTTGGCATGGTCTATGATTTGCAGACCTCTGGCCGCTCCACCCGCTATTTCGCCCTGGCCGGGCGCCCGGCCTGGTCCGGCATCGCGCGCGGCTGCGCCTTTCCTGATACCGCCAACCGCGAGACCCTGCACAGCCGCGAGCGGCTGGAACAGCAGCTCCGCCTTGCCGGCATCTCCACCCCCCTGGCCAAGCCGGACCTTTCCTGGCTCGCGGGTGATATTTCAGCCCTCAATCTTCCACCGCGCTACGCCGTGCTGGTTCCCGGTGCCGCGCCCCACCGGCCGGAGAAGCGCTTTCCGGCGGAAAAATTCCGCGAGGTTGCCCAGGCTCTGCGCCTGCCCGTTGTTGTCGTCGGCACCACCAGCGAACAGGCTTTGGCGCAGACCATCGGCGGGCACAACCTTGCCGGCAAAACCAATTTCTTTCAGCTTGCCTCGGTTTTCCGGGGCGCGTCCCTTGCCATCGGCAACGACACCGGGCCCATGCACCTCGCCGCCGCCCTGGGCGTGCCGTGCATTTCGCTGTTCTCCGCAGCGTCTGTCCCCGCCCGCACAGCGCCCCGCTACCCAGATGGCGGCTGGCCCATCATCCTGCGTGCCCCAACCCTGCAAGCCCTGCCGGTTGCGCAAATCCTCGCCGCCCTGCCATAACGCGGCAGATTTTTCCAATAGAGAGAGTTCCATGCCCGTCATCACCCTGCCCGATGGTTCCCAGCGCTCCTACGCAGGCGCGGTAACGGGCACCCATTTGGCGGCAGATATCGGCCCAGGGCTGGCTCGCGCCGCCCTGGCCATGGAGGTCA
>JAGWZS010000139.1 GCA_018971905.1 Rhodospirillales bacterium
GGCCAAACGGTCGCCACCAGGGAAAAAAGATGCCGTGTGGCCATCTTCTCCCATACCTAAGACCGCCGCTGCCAGAGACAAGGGCAATTGCGCAAACTGCGCCTCTATTGCCGCCCGCCCGGCCTGGGGCGAGGCAGCGCCATTATAAAGCGGGATGAACCGCGCGGCAGCCGCATTGTTGATAAGCAGATGCCGCCGCACCAGCGCCGCATTGCTGCGGGGGCTGGCCTCCGGCACCCAGCGGTCATCCACCAGCGTTACAATCACGCGGGACCAATCCAGCCCGGCCTTACTCAACTCGGCAAAGAACAGCCCCGGCGTGCTGCCGCCGGAAACCGCCAGCATTGCCTCCACCTGCACGGCCAGCCGGGCGGAAAGTGCGGCCGCCACATCACGCGCCAGTGCCTTCGCCAACACCTCCCGGTCTGGAAAGCCTTGCATCACATACTCCCATCGGCCCAGGTGCGCCCGTCCCGTTCAATCAACGCGATAGCCGCGCTCGGCCCCCAGGTACCCGCTGTATAGGGCTTGGGCGGCTCGGAAGACTGGCTCCATGCTTCTAATATGGGGTCGATCCATGCCCAGGCGGCCACCACCTCGTCGCGGCGCATGAACAGGGTCTGGTTGCCGCGTACCACGTCCATCATCAGCCGCTCATAGGCATCCGGGTTACGCTCGGCAAAGGCCGAAGCGAAGGTCATATCCAGCGGCACAGGCCGCAAGCGCATTCCACCAGGGCCGGGGTCTTTAATCATCAGCCAGAGCTTCACACCCTCATCCGGCTGCAAACGGATCACCAGGCGGTTTGGTACAATCGGCCCCGCCCCCTGGCCAAACATGGAATGCGGCACAGGGCGGAAGGTGATGACGATCTCCGACACGCGCTCAGCCAGCCGCTTGCCGGTGCGCAGGTAAAACGGCACGCCCGCCCAACGCCAATTTTCTATTTCCGCCTTCAGCGCCACAAAGGTTTCCGTGCGGCTGGCTTGCGCGCCAAGCTCCTCCAGATACCCTGGCACCGGCCCGCCGGCCGAAGCCCCCGCGCGGTACTGGCCACGCACCCAGTTTGGCGCTTCCATGGGTTTCAGCGCCCGCAGCACTTTCAGCTTTTCATCACGCACCGCATCGGCATCCAGCATCCCGGGCGGTTCCATCGCCACCAGGCAGAGCAATTGCAGCATATGGTTCTGCACCATGTCCCGCAGGGCACCCGCGGTATCATAATATCCGGCGCGGCCTTCAACCCCCAGAGCCTCCGCCACGGTAATCTGCACATGGTCTATATGCGCGGCGTTCCATAACGGCTCAAACAATCCGTTGGCGAAACGCAACGCCATCAGGTTCTGCACCGTTTCCTTACCCAGGTAATGATCGATCCGGTACACGCGGTCTTCTGGAAACACCTGCGCAATCGCCTCGTTCACCGCATGAGCCGAGGCGCTATCCTTGCCCACAGGCTTTTCCACCACCACCCTGGTGTTGCCCCGTGCCAGGTTAAACCGGCCCAGATTTTCACAGATGGGCCCGAACAACGCCGGGCCGGTGGCAAGGTAGAAAATGATGGTGTGGTTTTTAAAGGCGGCCAGTTGCGCCGCCAGCTCCGCCCAGCCCGCATCACCGGTGGCATCCGCGCAAACGTAATGCAGCCGTTGCACGAATCTGCCCATGAGCGAAGCCGGTCGCTCCGCCCCCGGCACATGCTCTTCCACTGCCTCCCTGGCCATGGCAACGAACTCATCGCGGGTCAATTGCCCGCGCGAAACACCGATAAGCGCCGCCTCAGCGGGCAACTGGCCGGCGGCTTCGCGCTCAAACATCGCGGGAATGAGCTTGCGGCGGGAAAGGTCACCCGTGGCCCCGAAAACAACCAGCACAAAAGGCTCAACTGGGATCACGCGGCTTATCATCTGCACTCCTCCGGGATGCACGGCATCCTGAACATATGCTTACATGAAGTAATCGCGGCGGTGGGCGCCGTAAAGGACTCTTCTGCGCGCCCTTGGCCGGGGCGCGCACCCAGAGAACGGAGGCGTTATGGTTAAATTGTTCCAGGCCGCCACACGGGCTGAGAGGCCCTGGAAAAATGGCGGCGGCATTACCCGCCCGGTGGCAAGCGCACCAGGCAAAACACGGGAATTCGGTTGGCATTTGAGCCTGGCGGATGTAGCGCAAGCCGGGCCATTCTCGGTTTTTCCCGGCATTTCCCGGCTAATGGGAATATTGGAAGGGCGCTTGCGCCTGGAGGTTCAGGGCCTGGCGGCCGTGGAACTGGAACCAGGCGGGCCGGCTTTCGCATTTCCGGGGGACGCCCCCACCCATGGAGCGCCGCTGGGCAGGCTGGTGCGGGACATCAATTTAATGTTCGACCCGGAATGTTTTCACGCCACGCTGGATTATGCGGCGAAAGGCATTGAGCGGCCGGCGGGGGCAGCGGCGCATCTGGTGCTGGCGCTGGAGGCTTTGACCTTGAACGGCATGACGCTGGAGGCGCTGGACGCGGCGTTGCTGCCTGCCGGAGAAGCGGTAAGCACGCGAGGTGCGTTGTGGATTGCAGCACTGACGGCCATAAACTAACCCCGAAAACAGAACATTATTTTTCAACCTACAGGGAGATCGAAGCGATGGATGCAAGACATTTTCTACATTTGCGGCTGAAAGAGCGTGAAAGCCACGGTCCCCATGTAACTGGCAATGAACGCATCGGGCTCAACGGGCGCATTGCGGTTGTCATCACGAATACTGTTGGCACCATGTGGTGTGCCTATGTGTTCGCCGCCATCGCGCTTGTCAGCCTGCCTGAAGCCATCAAAGGCGGCGTGGCAACACTCATCGCGTGGGTAGCACAAACATTCTTGCAGCTCGTGCTGCTGTCGGTGATTATGGTCGGCCAAAAGGTTGCCGCCGCGGCTTCGGATAAACAAGCCCTGCAAACCTATAACGACGCCGAAGCAATCTTGAAGATGCAGGCGGAAGTGCATCAACTGATCGAGCTGAATAACAACCTGACGGCAGAGATCCATCGCATGATCATGGAGAAACAATCACCGGCGCTTCCGGGATAAAGATCCATTCCCGAACTCGGGCTGCGAACAGGCGGCGCATCCAAAAACGCGCCGCCCGCCAGAAGCTCAAAACGCCAGATTATTCGCCTGCATCACCAGCGGCAGGGCGCGCACCGCCTCCAGCACCGCCTCTGGTGTTTCACCGTCGGTGGAAACCAGGCAGATGGCATCCTCGCCCTCGGCCGAGCGGCCCAGATGGAAGGTGGCGATATTCACCCCCGCATCCGCCAGCGTCATACCGAAACGGCCGATGAAGCCTGGCTTGTCCTTGTTGGTGACATAAAGCATGTGTGGCGCGAAATCCGCCTCCACTTTGATGCCTTTTATTTCCACCAGGCGTGGCTTGCCATTGCCAATCAGCGTGCCTGCAACAGCGCGCGTGCCCTTCTCGGTGGTGACCGAAATGCGCACCAGGGTCTGGTAATCCCCGCTGCGGTCGCTAACGGCCTCCGCCACCTCTATGCCATGGTCGCGCGCCAGAACCGGGGCGTTGACCATGTTCACACCTTCCATCACCGGGCCCAGCAGCCCGGCCAGCGCAGTGGCATTCAGCGGGCGATGATTAAGAGGAGCCGCCGCACCTTCATACTCCACCAAAATGCGCTGAATTGCGCCATCCTGCGCGCGGGTAAGCTGCCCTGCAAAAGCACCCAGCAGGCGGCACAGCTCCATATAAGGGCGCAGGCGCGGGGCTTCCTCGGCGGAAACGCTCGGCATGTTCAACGCATTGGTCACGGAGCCGGTAAGCAAAAAGTCAGAAATCTGCTCGGCCACCTGCAGCGCCACATTCTCCTGCGCCTCGGTGGTGGAAGCACCCAGATGCGGGGTGCAGACCACGTTCTCCAGCGCAAAGAGTGGGCTCTCCTTGGCGGGTTCCACCTCGAACACGTCCAGCGCCGCACCGGCAACATGGCCGGAAACCAGCGCGTCGTACAAAGCGGCTTCATCCACCAGCCCGCCGCGGGCGCAGTTGATGATGCGCACGCCCTTCTTCATCTTCGCGATCGCCTCGGCGGAGATGATATTGCGCGTCGCCTCGATAAGCGGCGTGTGCAAAGTGATAAAATCCGCCTTGGCGAAGATGGCCTCCAGATCAGCCTTCTCAACCCCCAGCGCAATGGCGCGGGCCTCGGTAAGGAACGGGTCGTAAGCCAGCACCTTCATCTTCAGCCCAACCGCGCGGTCCGCCACGATGGAGCCGATATTGCCGCAGCCGATCAGCCCCAGCACCTTGCCCGTGAGCTCCACGCCCATGAAACGGTTTTTCTCCCACTTGCCAGCCTTGGTCGAGGCCGTGGCCTCCGGCAGCTGGCGGGCAAGCGCGAACATCATCGCAATCGCGTGTTCGGCGGTAGTGATGGCGTTGCCGTTGGGTGTATTCATCACCACCACACCTCGGGAGGTGGCGGATTTTACATCCACATTATCCACGCCGATGCCAGCGCGGCCGACGACCTTGAGATTGGCCGCCACATCCAGCACTTCCTTCGTCACCTTGGTGGCGGAGCGGATGGCAAGACCATCGTACTGGCCTACAATCTCCCGCAGCTCAGCCGGGGTGAGGCCGGTTTTTACGTCCACATCAACGCCGCGGTTTTTAAAAATTTCGATAGCGGCCGGCGACAATTTGTCGCTAATCAGAACCTTGACCATTGCTGGCATTCCTTTTTGCGGCCCTAAAAGAAGCCGCATAAAAATTTACTGATGCGTGGAAACCACATCGATCGCGTAGTCGATCCAAGGCAGCAGCGCCTGAATGTCAGACGGTTCAACCGTAGCGCCTCCCCAGATGCGCAGACCCGGTGGGGCATCACGGTAGCTGCTGATATCCATCGCCACTTTTTCTTTCTCCAGCAGCGCGGCAATCGCCTTGGCGGCCTTGGCCTGGCCATCAGCGTCCAGCGCCGTAAACCACGGCGCCGTGATGGCGATGCACATGGAGGTGCTGGCGCGGGTCTCCGCCGCTTCGGCCAGGAAGCTTACACGCTCATTGCCCTCAACCCAATCGGAGACCGCCTTCAGGTTCGCCATGGAGCGGGCAATAAGCCCCTTCAGCCCGCCAATGCTCTCGGCCCAGCGCAGGCCATCCAGCGCATCTTCAACGCAGAGCATGGAAATGGTGTTG
>JAGWZS010000140.1 GCA_018971905.1 Rhodospirillales bacterium
CACTTGGTAACAAAGGTTTTCCACTAATCGGAGAAAGCGGCATGCCGTTAATCGATCCGAGTGTCGTCGATCTGTCGCGTCTGCAATTCGCGTTGACGGCACTCTACCACTTTATCTTCGTGCCGCTGACGCTCGGCATGACCTTTCTTCTGGCGGCCATGGAGACGGTTTACGTCATCACCGGCAAGCAGATTTACAAGGACATGACCCAGTTTTGGGGCAAGCTCTTCGCCATCAACTTCGCCATCGGCGTGGCCACGGGCCTGACCATGGAGTTCGAGTTCGGCACCAACTGGTCCATGTACTCGCATTTTGTGGGCGACGTGTTCGGCACCCCGCTGGCGATCGAGGGGCTGATGGCCTTCTTCATGGAATCCACCTTCATCGGCCTGATGTTCTTCGGCTGGGACAGGCTCTCCCGCCCCGGGCATCTGGCGGTAACGTACCTCACCGCGCTGGGCTCCAACCTTTCGGCGCTGTGGATCCTCATCGCCAACGGATTCATGCAGAACCCGCAAGGGGCCAGCTTCAACCCGGATACGATGCGCATGGAGTTCAACTCCTTCCTGAAGCTGGTGTTCAGCGAGGACGCGCAGGCGAAATTCGTGCACACCTCCATCGCCGGGTTCGTCACTGGCGCGCTGTTCGTGATGGGCATTTCCGCCTTCTACATCCTGCGTCAGCAGCACCGGGAGTTCGCGGCGCGCTCCTTCCGTATGGCGGCTTTGTTCGGTGTCATCTCGTCGCTGGCGGTGGTTACGCTGGGCGATGCGCTGGGGCGGCTCGATTATCTGGTGCAGCCCACCAAGATCGCCGCCATCGAGGGGCTGTGGCAGGATAGCGACGCGGGCGGTTCCGCCGCCGCGGCTCCCTGGCTGATCTTCGCCCTGCCGGACCAGGCCACCCAGACCAACCGGCTGGAAATCGGCGTGCCTTATGTGCTGGACCCGCTGATCGCGCATTCTTTCTCCACCAACATCCCGGGCCTCATCTCGCTTGAGCAACAGGCCGGGCCGCGCATCGAAAAAGGCATCACCGCGCTGAACGCCCTGCAGGCTTACGGCAAAGACCATGACGCCGCCGCCCTGGCCGCCTTCAAAGCCAATGAGGACGACATGGGCTACGGCTTTCTGGCGCAGCGCTACGCACCCAACCAAGATCTCAGCCTGATCACCCCGGCCAACCAGGCGGCCATCGTGGCGCGGACGGAGAAGGACACCATTCCCAACGTGTTCGTCACCTTCTGGTCCTTCCGTATCATGATGGCGCTGGGCTTCTACTTCGTGGGCCTGTTCGCCTTCGCCGCCTTCTTCAGCCTGAAAAATCGGCTGGAGCGCAATCCGCTGCTGCTGAAGCTGTGCGTCTGGTCCATCCCGCTGCCGGTTCTGGCTTGCGAGTTCGGCTGGATCACGGCTGAAGCCGGGCGCCAGCCGTGGTCTGTCTATGGCTGGCTGCCCACCTTCCAGGCGGCGTCCAGCCACAGCGTTGGGTACATGGTGTTCTCGCTCATCGGCTTCGCGCTGCTCTACAGCGCCTTCATCGCGGCTGAGCTGTATTTGATGTTCAAGTTCGCCCGCCTGGGCCCGCAGCCACACCATGCCGTAGCACCCGAGACCGCCCCGGCGCCAATGTTCGCCGCCCCGGCCGAGTAAAGGAGCGTTTGATATGGAACTTTATGTTGCTCTGAAAGTCATCTGGGCGGTGCTGCTGGGGGTTCTGCTCTCCGGCCTCGCAATCATGGTCGGCATGGATATGGGCGTGGGCAGCCTGCTGCGCTTCGTCGGCAAAACCGACGTTGAACGCCGCACGGCGCTCAACATCATCGGCCCGCATTGGGATGGCAACCAGGTCTGGTTCATCCTGGGCGGCGGCGCCATTTTCGCGGCCTTCCCCACGCTTTATGCCACCTCCTTTTCGGTGTTCTACGTGGTGATGATCCTGCTGCTGTTCAGCATGATCATGCGCCCCGTGGCGTTCGAGTATCGCTCCAAGGTCGACACCACGCGCTGGCGCGGCGCCTGGGACTGGGCCTTCCTGATCTCCGGAGCCGTCCCGATGATTGTTTACGGCGCCGCCTTCGGCAACGTGATGCAGGGTGTTGGCTTTCACTTTGGCTGGGACGGGCAGTATTATCAGGATGAGAGCTTCATCTGGTATCTGCTCAACCCCTTCGCGCTGATGTGCGGCGTGATGTCGCTGGCTTTGTCCATCCAGCAGGGCGGCACCATGCTGATGCTGCGCGGCGAAGAACCGATTTACAGCCGGGCCCGCAAGGCAGCCATCGGCGGCGGTATCGTCGGCGGGCTGCTGTTCCTGGCGGGCGGGCTGTGGCTCGGCCATCTCACCGGCTTCGCCTATACCAGCGCGGTAACCCCTGGCGCGCCCGCAACGCCGCTCACCGGCCCCAGCGTGGCGCCGGTGGTTGGGGCCTGGTTGCATAACTACGCCGCCTATCCGCTGCTGTGGGCGCTGCCGGCGCTGGGTCTCGCCGGCATGTTCGGCGCGGCGCTGCTGAACTTGGCGCGCAAGCCAGCGCTGGCCTGGTGGCTGGGCGCCATCGGCTGGATCGGCGCCATCTTCACCACCGGCGCCAGCATGTTCCCTTTCCTGATGCCCTCCACCACCAACCCCAGCCAGAGCCTGACCGTGTGGAACGCCACCGGCAGTCAGTATAATCTCGGCTGGATGCTGTTCTTCGCGCTGGTCTTCACGCCGATCATCATCTGCTACACCTCATGGTGCTTCTACGTGATGCGCGGCAAGGTGAAGGCCGAGCACGTGGCCCATGATGAACACAGCTATTAAGGAGCAACGCAATGGGTAAGCTTTTCACCTTTGTTGGCCTGGGGCTGGTTCTGGCCCTGGCGCTGCTGCTGGCCGTGGTGGCTGGGGATTACGGCCCCTGGTACTTCGCCTGGATGGTAGGTACGGTGATGATCGTGCTCATCGCCGGGTGCGGCGCGGTGCTGTTCGATAGCCAGCACGAAAAAGGAAATGGCGAGATATGATGCCAAACGACCTTGAAAGCCTGATCATCTTCATCCCCTTCTTTTACCTGGGGCTGGTTTATATCGCCTATCTCTACACCCGGAAGAAATTTCCTTAGAGCCGGATGACTTTAGATCGAATCGCGCAGCGATGCGCTCTGAAGTCTGAATCCGTCTCTATATCAAAAAGTTAGAGGGCGATTCAGACTTCAGTTCCGCTCGCGGAGCGAGCGAACCTGAAGTCATCGCACTCTAACCCTCGGGAAACCTTTCGGGCCAAGGGCCGCGCCGGAGCCCTCCACCTCCGGCGCGGCTTTTTTTGGCATCACCCCCGCGCAGGCTGGGGGTGGACAGAGCCGGCCAAACGCCATCCTATTCACGGTAAACGCGGATCGGGGGAGCCCATGACCGGACAAGAGCAAAAACCAAAAACCTTCGGGCTCAGCCTGTTGCTGGTCTGCGACAAATTGCAGGAGCCCACGGCCCTGGGCCGTGCCGCGCGCGCCCTGCTGGCGGATCTGAAAATCCACAATATCGGCGCTGTCCTCGCGCACACCGCGGCCGACGCCGCAGATGAGCTCACCGCCGACCCGCATCTGCAAGCCATCATTCTGGACTGGGACCTGCAAGACGATTCCAGCCACACCCATGCCAAGGCCCTGTTGAAAACCATCCGCGCCCGCAACGCGCAACTGCCGGTGTTCCTGCTGGCCGAACGTAACGCCGCCGCCCATGTGCCCGCCGAGGTGATGAGCGAGGTGGATGGCTTCATCTGGCCACTGGAGGATTCCATGGAGTTCATCTCCAGCCGCATCCTCGCCGCCATCCGCCGTTACCGCGCCCAGCTGTTGCCGCCACTGTTCGGCGCCCTCACCAAATTCGCGTCCGAGGCGGAATATTCCTGGCACACGCCGGGCCACACTGGCGGCTCGGCCTTTCTGCGCTCCCCCGCAGGGCGGATGTTCTACGATTATTTCGGCGAAAAACTGCTCCGGGCGGATCTGTCTATCTCTGTGGCGGGGCTTGGCTCCTTGCTGGATCATACCGGCCCCATAGGTGCCGCCGAGCGCTACGCCGCGCATGTGTTCGGGTCAGACCGCTCCTACTTTGTCACTAACGGCACCTCCACCGCCAACCGGGTGGTGATGACAGCCTCGGTCGCGCGGGGCGAGGTCGTGCTGGCAGACCGCAACGCGCATAAATCCATCGAGCATGGGCTGGCACTCACCGGCGCCAAGCCCGCTTATCTGCTGCCCTACCGCAACCACCTGGGCATGATCGGCCCCATACCAGCCGCTTCACTCACGCCAGAGGCAATCGCCCACACCCTCGCCACCTCGCGCCTCACCGCCGGTTGTAAGGAAAAACCGGCGCTCGCCATCGTCACCAACTCCACCTACGACGGGCTGTGCTATAACGCTGCGCGGGTGGAGGAGCTGCTCGGCCCATCTGTGGACCGTATCCTGTTCGACGAAGCCTGGTTCGGCCATGCGCGCTTCAACACGCTCTATGCCAGCCACTACGCCATGCGCGGCGCACCCTCGGCCGCCAACCGCTCCGGCCCCACCATCTTCGCCACCCAATCCACGCATAAATTGCTGGCCGCCCTTTCCCAGGCCTCCATGCTGCATCTGCGCGAGGGCCGCGCGCGTATCGAGCCCGTGCGCTTCAATGAATCGCTGATGATGCACGCCTCCACCTCGCCCAACTACGCCATCCTCGCCTCCACCGACATTTCCTCCGCCATGATGGATGGCGCGGGCGGCCAGCTTCTCACCTCCGAGGCCATCGCGGAGGCGATCTCCTTCCGGCAAACCATAGTGCGGCTGCAAGCTGAATTCGCGGCGCGGGCGGATTGGTTCTTCGGCGTCTGGCAGCCGGATATTGTTTCCGGCGGGCTTGCCTTTACCGATGCCCCGGCCGACATGCTGGCGCAAGAGCAATCCTGCTGGGCATTGGAGCCTGACGCCACATGGCACGGCTTCACTGGGCTGGCGCCAGACTATTGTATGCTGGACCCCATCAAGGTCACCCTCACCACCCCCGGCATGGCGCGCTCCGGCAGGCTGGAAGCAACCGGCATTCCAGCCCCCTTGCTCGCGCACTACCTCGCGGAGCACGGCATAACCCCGGAAAAAACCGCGAATTTTTCCATCCTGTTTCTGTTTTCCATAGGTGTGACCAAGGGCAAATGGGGCTC
>JAGWZS010000141.1 GCA_018971905.1 Rhodospirillales bacterium
CGCGCCGCCGCCGCCTTAAACCTCACCCAGGCGGCTGTCTCCGCCTCCATCGCCGCGCTGGAAAATCAGCATGACGTGAAATTATTCGACCGTGTGGGCCGCAACATCACGCTCACTGAAACCGGGCGGCTGTTTCTGCAAGAGGCCCGCGCCGTTCTGGCCCGTGCGGGTGCCGCACAAACGGCGCTGCGCGATTATGCCGGGCTGAAGCACGGGCGGCTTGCCGTATATGCCAGCCAGACCATCGCCAGCTATTATCTGCCTCGGCTGATCGTGGAATTTCACCGTCAACACCCCGGTTTTACAATTGAACTTGCCATCGGCAACACCGCGCAGGTGGCCAAGGCTGTGACGGAGGGCATGGCTGAGCTGGGGTTTGTGGAAGGCCCGCTGGAGGCGCCATCCCTGCATGTGGAACCCGTGACGGGCGAGCGCATGGCAGTGGTGGTTGCCCCAAGCCACCCCTGGGCCAAAGGCGCTGAGCTCACCAACGCGGATTTGCGCCGCCAGGGCTGGGTATTCCGCGAGGAAGGGTCCGGCACGCGGGAGGCATTTTTGGCCGCGATGCGCGAACGGGGGATCATGCCAGAACAGCTGAATGTCATCCTCACCCTGCCCTCTAACGAGGCCGTGCGCGAAGCGGTGGCAGAAGGTGCTGGAGCGGCCTGCCTATCACCGCTTGTGTGCGGGCGCACCCTTGCCGCCGGAGTTCTGAAACGAGCAAATATCTTGCTGCCTCCTCGCCCTTTTCAGGCCGTGCGGCATAAGGAGCGTTACGTGCCAAAGGCGGCGGCGGCGTTTCTGGAGCTGGCCCGCGCAACGCCGCCACTCGTTAAATAATCAAAACAACAATGCCGCCAAGGCTCACCCGCACACAATTGTTCACAGGCTTCTTCCAGGCCGGAATCATGGGGTTCGGCGGCGTGCTGCCCATCATCCGGCGGTTGATGGTGGATGAAAAATGCTGGCTCACGCAAATGGAATTCAATGAGCTGTTTTCCCTCTGCCAGTCGCTTCCAGGGGCGAATGTCGTGAATCTGAGCTTTGCCTTTGGCGCGCGCGAGGCTGGCATTACCGGAGCGGCGGCGGCGGCGCTGGGGCTGCTCTGCGCGCCGGTTTGCATCGTGCTTGGCCTGGCTTGGCTATATGGGCAATATGGCGCCCTGCCAACGGTACGCCACGCGCTGCTGGGGCTGGCGGCCACGGCGGCGGGGCTGGCACTGGGTTCGGGCTTGCGCATCGCGGTGCCCATTCTCACGCTGCCGCGCAATGTGCTGCTGGCCGTGGCCGTGTATGGGCTGGCCTTCGGGCTGCATCTGTCCCTGCCGCTCATCGTATTGCTGGCGCTGCCCGTTTCGCTGCTGCTGGCCTGGCGGGCGGCGCCATGAGCCTGAACATGCTGGGGCAAATCGCCGCGCTGTTTGGCAAGCTCTCATTGCTGGCCGTGGGCGGGGCCAACAGCACGGTGCCGGAGATCGCGCGGATCACGGTTGGCGAGAAACATTGGCTCACCGCCTCGCAGTTTTCACAATTCTACGCCATTGCCAACGCCGCACCCGGGCCGAATGTGATGATCGTGACAATGCTTGGCGCGCATGTGGCCGGCATAGCGGGCGGGCTGGTGGCCACGGCGGCAATGGTTCTGCCGGCCGGCATCGCCGCCGCTATCGTGGCCTGCCAGTTTAACAAGCACCGCGAGGCGCGCTGGCGGCACGTGGCGCAGGCATCGCTGCTGCCCATCACCGCCGGGCTGGTGCTGGCGGCGGCCTGCGTGCTGGCCCGGCAATCGGACACCGGCTGGCTCACCGCGGCACTCACCCTCCTCACCGCTTTATGCACCTGGCGTACCAGGCTGCATCCGCTATGGCTGCTTGGCGCGGGCGCCCTGGCCGGGATATTGTTTTTGTAAGAAGATCGTCCGCACCATGATCATTTCCTCCGCCACGGATTTCCGCGAGGCCGCGCGCCGGCGCCTGCCACCCTTCCTGTTTCATTATGCCGATGGCGGCGCCTATGCGGAACAAACCCTGCGGCGCAATGTGTCAGACCTCGCGGATCTCGCCCTGCGCCAGCGTGTTTTGAAGAACGTGGCGGACTGCGACCTCTCCACCACGCTACTCGGGCAGGAAATGGCGATGCCGGTGGCCATCGCGCCGGTTGGCCTCGCAGGCATGTATGCAAGGCGTGGCGAGGTGCAGGCCGCCCGCGCGGCCGAGGCAGCGGGCATTCCCTTCACGCTTTCCACAGTTTCCGTCTGCCCGATTGAGGAAGTGCAGAACGCGGTGCGCAAGCCGATCTGGTTTCAGCTCTATGTGCTGAAAGACCGTGGTTTCATGCGCAACGCTTTGGAGCGCGCCTGGGCGGCGGGCATCACCACCCTCATCTTCACGGTGGACATGCCGGTGCCAGGAGCGCGTTACCGGGACGCGCATTCCGGCATGTCCGGCCCCGCTGGCCCGGCGCGGCGGGTGTGGCAAGCCCTGCGGCACCCGCGCTGGGCAATTGATGTCGGCTTGCTGGGCCGCCCGCACGACCTTGGCAATGTTTCGGCCTATCTCGGCAAGCCGACGAAGCTGGAGGATTACATCGCCTGGCTGGGTGCGAATTTCGACCCCGCCATTGCCTGGGCGGACCTGCAATGGCTGCGGGAATTTTGGAAGGGCAAGATCGTCATCAAAGGCATTCTGGACCCCGAGGACGCGCGCGAGGCGGTGAAATTCGGCGCGGACGGCATCGTCGTCTCCAATCATGGTGGGCGGCAGCTGGATGGCGTTCTCTCCGCCGCCCGCGCCCTGCCACGCATTGTGGACGCAGTAGCGGGTGAGCTGACGGTGCTTGCCGACGGCGGGGTGCGCTCAGGCCTGGATGTGGTGCGGATGCTGGCCCTGGGTGCCGATGCGGTGCTGCTGGGCCGGGCCTATATCTACGCCATGGCCCATGGTGGCGAGGCCGGGGTGACGAAATTGCTGGAGATTATCGCCAAGGAGATGCGGGTGGCCATGGCGCTGACGGGGGTCACGAAAATCTCGCAGATCAACGCGGAGATTCTCAACCTGAGTTGATCGCGCCACGCGGCGATAAGAATAATATTCCAAAATTTATTGATTTAGTGGAAATATTGGTTGCATCTTAATATAATTATACCATAAACAACTAAAACGTCTGGAGCCGCCCCATGAAGATTGTTCGCGCTGCCTTGCTCGCCACATGCTTTGCCGCGCCGGGGCTTGCCGCCGCCCAAACCTTGCAGGGCTTGCCGCCCGGGCCGCTGGGCCAGGCGATTCAGCGCGGGCATGACATGATGATGAACAGCAGCGGCAGCACGGAGGCAAAGCCCTACGTGGGCAATGCGCTCAATTGCAGCTCGTGCCATATCAATGCGGGCGACACCTCAGCCCCCGGCAATTTTCATGAAACCGCCAGCAAGTTCCCCGCGTACTCAAAACGCGAAGGTGCTGTGATCACGCTGGAAGACCGCATCGCGAATTGTTTCATGCGCAGCATGAACGGTATGCGCCCCAGCACAGACAGCCCGGTGGTGGTGGACATGGCCGCCTACATAAACTGGCTGGACAAGGGCCAGCCGATTGCAACCCCGCCCGCACCCGCCAACCCAAGCCCTTACCCCGCCATGCTGAAAGCCGCCACCCCAGCTGATGTAACCGCGGGGCAAACGGTTTTCACGGCCAATTGCGCCGCCTGCCATGGCACGGATGGCGCCGGTCTGGGCAGCTTTCCGCCCCTGTGGGGGCCAAAGAGTTTCAATGCCGGGGCGGGGCTCGCCAATATCGCTAAGCTGGCAACATGGGTGAAGGGCAACATGCCGCTCGGCAACCCGCACCTTACCCCGCAACAGGCGTTTCAGGTGGCGCTGTATATCAACACGCGCCCCCGGCCGGATTTCGTGCTGAGCCAGCATCTGGCCCCCGGGCATGACTACAACGCCTCCGTGCACGCGGAAACAGACACAGTGGCCAGTAATCTCCAAAAAGCCGGGCTTTCCCTGCAAAGCCTCACCGGCGGCCCATAAGCCGCGCTAAGGCCCGCAAACCAGGCCGGGGCAGTTCATAACCGCCACCACCGCGCGGCTTTTATCATCGGCGCGGATGGCCACGCGCACGCTGCCCGGCGGAACCACCTCGCCAGGGCGCAGCAGCAGAATGCGCATGGCATCGGGCGCCGCCGCAATAAAGGGGCCGGGCACGCCCACACCGTCATTGCCATAGGGCAGCGCCACCAGCGCGCCAGGGTAGGCGGCGGCAAGGTGTGCCGCGCGCCCCTGCGGCTGCATGGTGGCGGGGGCGAGCATCAGCCCCGCCACGGCGGCGGCGCCAACACTCAACCACAGTACCAGCACCGCCCGTGGCAGCGCCGGGGCAATGGCCAGCGCCACCCAGGGCAGGGCAAATGCCAGATAGCGAATTTCAATGGGCGTGGTGCGAAACACCAGCCCCAGCGCCAGCAGCCCGGCGGGCGTGGCGGCGGCCAGCGCCAAAAACCCCCTGCCCTGGGCCTGTTTGGCTGCAAAGCCAACGCCCGCCAGCGCCAGCAGCCCCAGCAAGGCCGCCACCACACCTCCCAGGCGCCCGGCGTAAAGCGGCAGCCCGCCAAACAGTGCCGCCCCGCCATCGCGCAACAACCCGGCCAGGGCTGGCCCCCAGACGAAGGCCGGAAACTGCCCGTTGCGGGAACCATGCTGGGCCAGAAAAAACCAGACACAGAGGCCAAGAAACGGCAGCATGGCCGCCAGGGCCGCAACCGCCCGCCGCCATACCCGCCAGCAAAGCCAGGCCAGCATCGCGGCGCTGGTGAAAACGGCCAAATAATCAGAGAATACGGCGGCGCCAAAACACAGCCCGGCGGCCCAGGCGGCACCCGGCTCGCGCTTGGCGCGCAGGGCAAAATAAACGCCCCAGATGTTCAACGCCTGCACCAGCGCATAAGGCCGGGCCAAAATGCCGGTGTAGCAAAACCCGTAGGAGAGCAGGGCCAGCGCCAGCACCGGCAGCGCCGGCAGGCGGCAAAACCGGGCGATGCGCGAAAGCCCGGCCAGCCCCGCCAGCGTGAACCCCACGGAAAGCAGCCGGGCGGTGAACCAGCCC
>JAGWZS010000142.1 GCA_018971905.1 Rhodospirillales bacterium
AGGCCGCGCGAGGGGATGCGGAAGGTGAGGCGCTGCTTGTCGCCGCCGGAGGGGCGGATGTCGGACAGCTCGCCCTTGCGGCGGGACATCTTGTCCACCACCGCGCCGGCATAGGGCTCGTCCACGTCGATCAGCACCTCTTCATACGGCTCCTCGCGCTCGCCGGTTTCCTCGTTCGTGCGGGTCAGCACGCGCGGTCGGCCGATGGTGAGTTCAAACCCTTCGCGGCGCATGGTCTCGATCAGCACGCCAAGCTGGAGCTCACCACGGCCGGAAACCTCGAACGCATCGGTCTCGGTGGAGACGGCCACCTGAATGGCGACATTGCCTTCCGTCTCGGCCAGCAGCCGGTCACGAATCTGGCGGGAGGTGACCTTCTTGCCTTCGCGCCCGCCCAGCGGGCCATCGTTGATGCGGAAGGTCATCGAGAGGGTCGGCGGGTCGATCGGCGTCGCGGGCAGCGGTACGGAAACCTCTGGCGCGCAGATGGTGTAGGGAATGGTGGTGTCGGAAAGCCCGGCCACGGCGACGATATCGCCAGCGCCTACCTCGTCCACCGGCACGCGCTCCAGCCCACGGAAGGAGAGCAGCTTGGTCAGGCGGCCGGTTTCTACCACCTTACCATCCAGGTTCAGTACCTTCACTGGCATGTTCACGGTGGCCTTGCCCTGCTCCACGCGTCCGGTGAGCACGCGGCCCAGGAAGGTGTCGGACTCCAGAATGGTGGCGACCATGGCGAAGGGGGCGTCCACATCCAGCGCCGGGGCGGGCACATGGCTCAGGATCAGGTCGAACAGCGGGGTCAGGCTCTCGCGCGGGTCGTTCAGATCCTTCACCGCCCAGCCCTGGCGGCCAGAGGCGAACAGCATCGGGAAGTCCAGCTGCTCTTCGTTCGCGTCCAGTGAGGCAAACAAATCGAACATCTCGTTATGCACATCGTCCGGGCGGGCATCGCCGCGGTCGATCTTGTTGACGACCACGATCGGCTTGAGGCCGCGAGCCAGGGCCTTGCCCAGCACGAACTTGGTCTGCGGCAGCACACCCTCGGCGGCATCCACCAAAATCACCGCACCATCCACCATGCTCAGAATCCGCTCAACCTCACCGCCGAAATCGGCGTGGCCGGGGGTATCGACAATATTGATGCGCACATCGTTCCAGACCACGGAGGCCACTTTGGCCAGAATGGTGATGCCACGCTCTTTTTCCAGGTCGTTGCGGTCGAGCGCGCGCTCAGCCACGGCCTGGTGGGCCGCGAAGGCACCAGACTGCTTCAGCAGCTGGTCGGTGAGGGTGGTTTTGCCATGGTCAACGTGGGCGATGATGGCAATGTTGCGAATTTTCGGCGCTGACATCGGAGACTACCTATCGAAATGAGCAAACCGGCCGGGCCGGGGCGCGTGGTGTCGCCTCGGTCTGGCCGGGATGCTCGGGCTGATTTGTGCCCCGCATAGCGATATTGCGCCGCAAAAGCGAGGGCAAAAACGTCCCGCCCGTGGCATGGGCGCTCTGCGGCGCCGGGGGAGCGGGCAGGGCGCGAAGGCGCTGGGGCCGGACAGGGCATGAAAGTCTCGCCATAACGCACGGATTCGGTTAGACAATCGGCAAGCTTCACCGTTTATGAAAAATCATCTTCGCTGGGAGACATGTGAGACTTCCGATTGCCCTTTGCGCATTTGTTTTGAGCATCGCGCCAGCCCTGGCCGCTGTGCCGGCTGGTGTTGCCTGCGCCGCCGCCGGGCGTGAGGCCGAGCTGGCGGATGCGCTGCCCGCCAACATGCTGCTTTCCATCGGCATGGTGGAAAGCGGCCGGGCCAATCCGTTAACCGGTGCTGTCGCCCCTTGGCCCTGGACAGTGAATGCGGATGGCAACGGCCAGTATTTTGCCAGCAAGCAGGACGCGGAGGCCTTTGTGCGGCTGGCCCTGGCCTCCGGTGCGCGGGATGTCGACGTGGGCTGCTTCCAGGTCAGTCTTGAGAATCATCCTGACGCTTTCGCTTCGCTTGATGACGCTTTTGACCCTGCCAGCAACGCCGCCTATGCGGCACTCTATCTCACCCGCCTGAAAGCACAGACGGGCTCCTGGAAGGCAGCCATCGCCGATTATCATTCAGCGCTGCCGGATTTGGGGTTGCCGTATCAGCGCCAGGTGCTGGCCGCGTGGAGGCGGCTGGGGGGTGTGCCGCCAGATCTGGGAGCGGACATCGCGCAGGCGGCGTTCCAGGTGCCGGACCCGGTGGTTATCATCCAGTCTCCGCAGGCGCGGCTGGTGCATGTTTACACCATGAACACGCCGGACGATGCCTCCTGGCGGCCGGGAATGCCGCATGTCATCGATAATCCGTAACGCTTCCGTGCCGCGCGGGTGATTGAACTTGGCCCCGTCCGGCTCTAGAGCAGGCTCACCATGAGCGAAAACACCAACACCTCCCAGCTAAGCTGGCCCTTCCGTGAAGCCGAGCGTATTGCCGAACGGCTGAAACAGAAAGGCAAGACCGAGGCGCTGTTCGAGACCGGGTACGGCCCCTCAGGCCTGCCGCATATCGGCACGTTCGGTGAGGTGGCGCGCACTAGCTGGGTGCGCAAGGCGTTCACGGAACTCACGGGGCTGAAGTCCCGTCTGTTGGCCTTCTCGGACGATATGGATGGCCTGCGCAAGGTGCCGGACAATGTGCCGAACAAGGAGATGCTGCGCGAATTTCTCGGCAAGCCGCTGACGCGCATCCCTGACCCGTTCGGCAAGTTCGAGAGTTTTGGCGCCCATAACAACAACATGTTGCAGGAATTCCTGCGCGCCTTCGGGTTTGAGTTCGAGTTCGCTTCCGCCAGCGATTATTATGCTTCTGGCCGGTTCGACGCGGCGTTGCTGCATGTGCTGAAGCATCATGACGAGATCGTGCAGATTATTCTCCCCACGCTGGGGGCGGAGCGCAAGGCCACCTATTCGCCGATCCTGCCCATTCATCCGCGCACCGGCGTGGTGATGCAGGTGCCGATTGACAAGGTGGATGCCGCCCACGGCACGGTGTTCTGGACCGACCCGGACAGCGGCACCAGGTTCGAAACCTCCGTGCTGGGCGGCAACGCCAAGCTGCAATGGAAGGCGGATTGGGCAATGCGCTGGTACGCGCTGGACGTGGATTATGAGATGTCCGGCAAGGACCTGATCGATTCCGTAAAGCTGTCCTCCACAATTTGCCGGGCTTTGGGCAAGGAGCCGCCGCTGAACCTGACCTACGAGCTGTTCCTGGACGATAAGGGCCAGAAGATCAGCAAGTCCAAGGGCAATGGGCTTTCCATCGAGCAATGGTTGACCTATGCGCCCAAGGAATCGCTCGCCCAGTTCATGTATCACGCGCCGCAGCGGGCCAAGCGGCTGTTCTTTGATGTGATCCCCCGTTCGACGGATGATTATATCAACGCCGTGGCGGTGCTGCCCACGGCGGAGGCGCCGCACGACAACCCTGCCTGGCATATTCATGGCGGGGTGTTGCCTAACCATGCGGGGTCGCCGATCAGTTTCACCATGCTGCTCAACCTCGCCTCGGTGAGCAATGCCGATAGCGCCGAGATGCTCTGGGGCTTCATCCGCGCCTATATGCCCGAGGCCAATGCCGAGAGCTTCCCGTTTCTGGCGGAGCTGGTGCATTACGCGGTGGCCTATAACCGCGATTTCGTGGCGCCGAAGCGCCAGTACCGCGCGCCAAGTGTCGCCGAGCGCGCGGCGCTGGAGGATTTGCGGGACCGGCTGGCCAGCGGCAAGGAGGCTGCGTTCCCCGGCGATACCCAGGCCGAGCGGCTGCAGAATCTGGTTTATGCCGTGGGCAAGGAGCAAGACTTCAAGCCGCTGAAAGCATGGTTCGACTGCCTGTACCAAGTGCTGCTGGGCACTCAGGAAGGGCCTCGCTTTGGCGGGTTCATTGCGCTCTACGGGGTGGAGCGGACGATTGCGCTGATCGAGATGAGCCTGGCCCGCGAGGCGGCGGCGGCCTGATCTCTTGCGCCGCTATCTGAAGCTGCTGCCGCCCGCTTTCGGGCTTTTGCTTCTGGTGGCCATTGCCTTCGGGCTGCATGGCGTTCTGGCTAAGGTGGGGCCGGCGCAGGTGTTTGCCGCCTTCCTGGCCACGCCTTTCTGGGATGTGGCGCGGGCGGTGGGGTTACTGGCGGCTTCCATCTGCATCATGGCGGCTTATGATCTGCCGGGGGTTTTTTTCGCGCGGCGCGGCGGGGCCAGCCCGCATCTGCCTTACCCCAGCATTGGCCTGGCCTCTTTCTGCGCCTATGCGCTCAGCCATGTGCTGGGTGCGGCGGCTTTAACGGCAGCGGCCATCCGCTTGCGCTTCTACGCCCATTGGGAGGTACCGCCGGGCGGCATCGCACGGATTGTAGCCCTTTCCGGCAGCAGTTTCGTTTTGGGTGTGTTCACATTGCTGGGGGCGCTGCTGCTGTCAGACCCGGCCTCCGTGCCGCTGCCGGGTGGCTTGGATTCAACGTTGCTGCGTGGGCTGGGGCTGGGGCTGCTGGCGGTGCCGCTGCTTTACGTGCTGGCGGCGCGCAAGCGCGATGCGCTGGTGCTGCTTGGCAAACAAATCGCCCTGCCGGGATCGCGAATCGCCCTGGCGCAGATCGCAATGTCTTGCCTTGATATCTGCTGTGCCTGCGCCATTCTGCACGCCGTGCTGCCGGCAGAACCCGGGTTGACCTACCCGCATACCTTAAGCCTGTATTTAGGCGCCTTCGCGGCGGGTGTTCTTTCTGGTCTGCCAGGCGGGGTGGGGGTGTTCGACTCGGTGCTGCTGCTGGGGCTTTCCGCCTATTTGCCCGCCGCCCAGGCGCTGGGGGCCATTCTATTGTTCCGTGTCATGTATTTTATCATCCCGGCGTGTTTGGCCGGCTTGTGCTACGCGGGGCATGAGTTCTGGGTTTACGCGTCGAGAAAGCGATCCTCCTGAAATGAAAACGGGGCCTTGCGGCCCCGTTTTGGATCAGCGGCGCAGGTTAAGGCGGCCGATCAGATCCTGGTAGCGCTTCACGTTCTTGCGCTTCAGATAGTCCAGCAGCGAACGGCGCTGGCCAACGAGCACCAGCA
>JAGWZS010000143.1 GCA_018971905.1 Rhodospirillales bacterium
GTGTTAATGTTGTATGCGTTCTAAGGTTAGCGGTTCTGTCCCTTTATGCGGTGCCGGATTCGCCGGGCCGCAGTGGATGGGACAAAAAAGGATAGGAGAGGTTACATGGCCACATCCGTGACCAATTTGGCTCCCGACGCCAGTTTGACGCGCTACATGCAGGAAATCCGCAAGCACCCCATGCTGTCACACGCGGAAGAAGAGCAGCTTGCCCGCTCCTGGCGCGACAATGGCGACCAGAGCGCCGCACACAGGCTCGTCAACTCCCACCTGCGCCTCGTGGCCAAAATCGCCATGGGCTACCGCGGCTACGGTCTGCCCGTCTCGGAGCTGATCTCCGAGGGCAATGTCGGCATGATGCAGGCGGTTAAGCGGTTTGACCCGGACCGCGGCTTCCGCCTGTCCACCTACGCGATGTGGTGGATCCGCGCTGCCATCCAGGAATATATTCTGCATAGCTGGTCCCTGGTTAAAATGGGCACCACCGCCGCGCAGAAGAAGCTGTTCTTCAATCTGCGCCGCCTGAAGGGACAGATGCAGGCGATCGATGATGGCGATCTTCAGCCCGAGCAGGTGACCAAGATCGCCACGCTGCTGGATGTGCCGGAGCAGGACGTGGTGAGCATGAACCGCCGCCTCTCCGCGCCGGACAACTCGCTCAACGCTCCCATTAAAATGGATGGCGAAGGCGAATGGCAAGACTGGCTGGTGGATGAGTCCGACAGCCAGGAAACCGAGATGGCGGAGCGCGAGGAGCTGACCGGGCGCAAGGCCCTGCTGGCCAATGCGTTGAAAACTCTCTCCGAGCGTGAGCGCCATATCCTGGTCGAGCGCCGATTGAAGGACAACCCGACCACGCTGGAAGAGCTTTCGCAGCATTACGACATCTCGCGCGAGCGCGTACGCCAGATCGAGGTACGAGCCTTCGAGAAGCTGCAAAAATCCATGAAGGCCCAGGTGGCCGAGCAGCGCCAGGCCGCCAGCACCGCTGGCCTGCGGCTGCATTAAAGCACCCGCCGCGGAAACCAAAACGGGGCCTCAAGGCCCCGTTTTTAGTATCAATCGTCGCGGTGGACGCGCTCCATGCGCTCGTGCCGCTCCTGCGCCTCGATGGAAAGCGTGGCGATCGGCCTTGCCTCCAGCCGCTTCAGCCCAATCGGCTCGCCCGTTTCCTCGCAAAACCCATATGTCCCGGCCTCAACCCGTTCCAGCGCCTGGTCGATCTTGCCGATCAGCTTGCGCGCGCGGTCCCTGGTTCGCAGTTCCAGCGCCCTGTCGGTCTCAACGCTTGCACGGTCGGTGATGTCGGCTTCCAATATCCCGCCTTCGCCCAGGGATGCCAGGGTGCCATTGGCCTCTTTCACCAAATCCCCCCGCCAGCGCAGAAGTTTCTGGCGGAAATATTCGGTCTGCATCGGATTCATAAACTCTTCGTCGTCCGATGGCCGGTAATCCGGTGGCAACGATATCAACATGCCGTCAGATCCTTAATCCGTCGGGCGAATCCTGTTACTCGCCCCTGTCGTCGAGCGGGCTTATAGCGATGCCCCGTTGACAAGCCAAGCCGCCCCGCCAGCAGTCGGCTGGGCAAGCGCATCTTTTCTGGCCCTCCCCGGATTTGAACAGATGAAAGCTTGATGACGGCCGCGCATTTGTACGTTATGGAGGCAAAAAACGACTGGAGGGAGGCGGTCTGCCCGGGCCTTGGCGGAATCGGGCCACAGATGCGCCTTAATGCTGCTGCTGAATGTTAACCATGAATATAGAACCCCGCTTCCTCTCCGAAACCACCCCCCTCACCGGCGCGCCACTCGTCTCGGTGGTGGTGCCGGTCCATAACGAGGCCCCGAACCTGAAGCCGCTGATCAGCGCCATCAGCACGGCGCTGGCGGGCATCGCGCATGAGATCGTGTATGTGGACGATGGCAGTTCGGATGCCACGCCGCAGATTCTCGCGGAAATCGCGCAAAACCTGCCCACCTTGGTGCGCGTGCGCCACAAGCAGAGCTGCGGGCAAAGCGGTGCTGTCGTCACCGGCGTTAAAACCGCGCGCGGCACCTATGTCGCGACACTGGATGGCGACGGCCAGAACGACCCCGCCGATATTCCCGCCATGCTGGACGCCATGCGCGAAGCCGAGGCCAAGGGCCCGCGCCCCGTGCTCATCGCCGGTCACCGCGTCAACCGGCAAGACAGCAACGCCAAGCGCTACGGCTCGCGCCTGGCCAACCGGGTGCGCGCCTGGGCGCTGCAAGATGCAACACCCGATACCGGCTGCGGTGCCAAGCTGTTCCGCCGCCAGGCTTTCCTGGAACTGCCGCATTTCGACCATATCCACCGGTTCCTGCCCGCGCTCTTCATCCGCGCCGGTGGCCAGGTGGTCTCGGTGCCGGTGCGCCACCACGCCCGCGCGCATGGCGCATCGCATTACAATAACTGGCAGCGGCTGAAGGTGGGCATTGTGGACCTCGTGGGCGTGGCCTGGCTGCAACGCCGCTGGAAGGTGCCGCAAATCGAGGGCCACGATGAATAACGACAGCGTGGCCGCCGCGACCACGCCGAGCGGCGTCGCAAAAGCACTTAAACCGGCCTTGATGGCAGGTGGGTTAATTGCCGTCGCCGCTACGCTGCCGCTCATGGGTCACGGCTCCGCGCAATCCACCCTTGCCAGCGTCCTGGCAGAAGGCGGGCTGCGCGGGCAGACGGTGTTTCTGGCGCTTTCCACTCTGCTCATCGCCATCGGCCTGCCGCGGCAAATTCCGGCCTTCGCCGCCGGTTATGCGTTCGGCCCCTGGTATGGCACCGCCATCTCGCTCGTTGCGCAGGCGCTGGCTTGCAGTCTGGATTTCATCTGGGCCCGCGCGATCGCGCAGGATTTCTGCCGCCGCAAATTTGGCGCCCGGCTGGCCTGGGTGGACCGCACCCTCACCCGCCACCCCTTCACCGCCACCTTGATGCTGCGGCTCATGCCCATCGGCAATAATCTGCTGCTCAATCTCGCGGCCGGCCTCACCTCTGTGCGGATGTTGCCGTTCCTGGCCGCCTCTGCGCTAGGGTTCATCCCGCAAACCGTGGTGTTTGCCCTGCTCGGCAAGGGCAGCGCGCCAGACCATGCGCATCTGCTGATGCTGGGCGGCGCCACTTTTCTGGTTTCCGCCTTGCTCGGGCTGGTGTTGCTGCGCAGAAACCGCGCCATGGCATAACGCGTCTATTCCGCGGCCAATCTCTGCTTCGCCGCTGCGGCCTCGTAAGCCGCGAGGTAGCCCTGCACCATCACCTCGCGTGATTCCGGCGGGGTTATGCCCCCCACCAACTTGTCCCACAGCCCGTCTTGTGTTGCCGCGCGGCGCATCGTCTCGGCCAGGGCGCGGGCGTCGCCCAGCTCAAACAGCAGCCCGTCTTTACCATGGGTAACACGCTCAGCCGGGCCGCCCCGGTTGGAGGCAACAACCGGACGCCCGAAATGCCACGCCTCGGAGATCACCAGGCAGAAAATCTCCCACCAGGTTGAGGGTACCACCACCCAGTCCACCCGCGCCATTCTGGCCGCAAGCTGGCCATGGGGGTAGCCGCCATTGAAGCTCACCCGCCGTTCGGCCGGCGGACGCTCAGCTTCCGCCGCAAGAAACGCCTCGATCTCCTTCCGCCGCGCCGCCGTTGCAAACTGAATATTCTCGCCGTTGATCTCTACCGTGAAATCCTCAAACCCCTCGGCGCGCAGCAGATTCACCGCATCCAGCAGAATATGCAGGCCCTTCACATCCACCATCTGCCCGAAAAAGCCAAAACGGTTGCGCCGGGCGGGTGCCAGCGTCTGCGCCGACAACTTGGGCATTTGCAAGCCATTTGGCACATGCAGGAATTTTTCCGCATCCAGCCCCCAGCGCACGTAAAACTCGATCATGAAACGGCTGGGCACGGTAAACAGATCCACCGCCTGCAAATGCGCCTTCATCCATTGCTCACGCAGAAAATACTCTTCCGGGCTGAAGTGCGGCTGGCATTGGTGGCAGCGTACCTGGCTGGCCTGCTCACACAACGACCCATCGAACTTGCGCAGCATGTGCCCGTCGGCAGCGCAGATGGCCATGAACTCATGCGCCGTGAACACAATCCGGGCTTCCGGCAAAGTCTTACGCGTCAACGTCAGGTAATCGATGCCGTAGGCCATGAAGTGATGAAAATGCACCACATCCGGGCCGATGCGCCTCAGAAACCCGGCGAATGCCTCCGCCTGCAATGGCAGGGTCAATTTATGCCAATTGTAATCGTAATCATGTGAGAGGAACAGAAACTCGTTCTCGCGCTGGTCAAACCCGGTGATGCGCGCACCGCTTTTGAACATGGCTGGCGAGTTGTAATCCGCCGAGCAAAGCAACACCGGCTCCACGCCCGGCACGGCCTTCAACCCCTGAAACAGCTCGTGCGCCATTTGCTGCGAGCCGCCGCGCACCAGCTCCGGGTGATACATGGCGACGATGAGAACCTTCATGGTATCGCCCCCGCCAGCGCCGGATGCGTGGGCACGGGGCCAAGCAGCGCCGCCTGCACCGGCTCCAGCCAGCTATGGGTGAACAGCCAGCGGTTCACCACCACGGCACCCTCATGCACCGGCTGGCGCTGGCTACCCTTGCCCTCCAGATGATACAGCCGCAAATCCGCGAGCCAGGCGGGGCGTCCGGCCTCCAGGCTGCGCAGGCATAAATCAGCATCCTCGTAATGGCCGAAGACATAATCTTGCGAAAACCCTTCCAGCTCCTCAAACCAGGCACTACTCATGGAGATAAACGCGCCAGACACCGCCGGTACGGCACGCGGGCGCAGCAATGGCGCATCCTCCGGCGCCGCGCCCTTGCCATAATGCTCCACGCGCAGCACCGTCTCATCCTCTTTCTGCCCCATCGTGAAGCCAGGCATCGTATCCGCTTCGAAATACATGCCCGCGTGCATCAGCGACCCATCGCTGTAATAAAGCGCCGCGCCGAAAATATCCGTGCGCGCGGCTGGCAATTCCTCAACCTGCGCCAGATGGCGGCGGGCGAAGTCCGGCTCTTTTGGAAACACATCCGGGTTCATGAA
>JAGWZS010000144.1 GCA_018971905.1 Rhodospirillales bacterium
GCCACCAAGCAGGGCCCGGCACTGAAGGCCGATTACCGCGAAGCGTTCAACCACGGCATATTGGATGTGAAACTGTCCGGCGGGCGGGACCGTGGCGAGTTCGGCGATTCGGTTTTCGCCAACGGCACCTTCGATCTCAACAACGCCTGGCGCACCGGTTTTTCGTTCAACCGCGCCTCCAACCCGCAATATCTGGATGATTTCAGCGTTCTGCCGAACGCCTCCTATCTGGAGAGCAATGTCTATCTGGAAGGCTTCGGCAGCGGGTCTTACGCCCGGGTGGACGCGGAGACCTTCCAGGGCCTCGTCGCTTCGGTCAATCAGAGCGAGTTGCCGATTGTCGCCCCATATGGGCAGTATCATTTCGTCTCCCGGCCGGATGCCTGGGGCGGCACTTTCCGAATGGATATGAATGCCTTCAACGTGATGCGCGATGTTGGCACCAACACCAGGCGTATCGCCTTTATTCCGTCTTATTCACTGCCCTTCATGCTGCCGGAAGGTATTGTGGGCACCGCGCGGCTGAAGCTCGATGCCGCCTATTATAATGCGGACAAGCTGAACCAGCAGCCCAATTTCAGCACCACCCAGCAGGCCAGTATCGCCCGCGCCCAGCCCTACGGGGCGGTGATGCTGCGCTGGCCCTTTATCCGCCCCACTCAGCATTGGGGCAGCCAGCTGATTGAGCCGATTGTCCAGCTCGTTGCCTCGCCGGTTACCGGCATCTCGGACAATGCCAAGATCCCGAACGAGGACAGCCTGGACCTTGAATTCTCCGACGCCAATTTGTTCAGCCTCAACCGCTACCCCGGCATCGACCGGCTGGAGGGTGGCTCACGCGTGGATTACGCCCTGCACGCGGCCTGGTATCTGCCCGGCGGGATGATTCTGGATGGGCTGATCGGCCAGTCCTACCGGTTTCATAAGGATTTCGTTTATCTGCCGGGATCGGGGCTTGAGGATAATGTTTCAGACATTGTGACCCGCGCGGTTGTGGCCCCCACGCCGTGGTTCAACATCTCCTACCGGGGGCGGCTCTCGCATTATTCCCTCGGTAACCGGATGACGGATGTAACCGCGAATTTCGGCAACAGCCGGCTCGCGGTCTCAGGTGGCTATCTCTACACCAACACCAACCCCTACGCGCTCTACGACAACCTCACCCTCGGCCAGTCGCCCAATCTCAACCCGCCGCCGCAGTATTTTCAGCCGCGCCAGGAAGCCACGCTTGATCTTGCCACCACTGACGGGCCATGGAGCTTCTCTGGCGGCGGCCAGCGGAACCTGAAAACCGGGAAGCTTGACGAGGTGAACGCATCAGCCGGCTGGCAGAACGATTGCTTCGGCGTCAGCCTGATCTATTACAAGCGCTTCACGTCATTCAATCTGGACAATGGCAGCACGCTGGTGCTTCTGCAGTTCAACTTCAAAACCCTCGGAACCGTCGGATTTAACGCCCTATGAAATTCCTGCTCCGCGCTGCTCTTCTTGCCACGGTTTGCGCCGCCCCCGCCCTGGCGCAAAGCGCCGCCCCGGCGCCAGCCGCCATGCAGGCGCCGGATTCCGCCGGGATGGCGGCGGTGGTCAATGGTCAGGTCATCACAACCCAGGACGTGGCGGCGCGCGCGCGGCTGCTGGCGGTCTCTCTTGGTATGCAGCCCACGCCGGATGTGATTCAGCGGCTGTTCCCGCAAGTGACCAAGCAGCTCATCGACGAAACCCTGCAGCAGCAGGAGATCGACAAGCTCGGCGTTAACGTTTCCATGCAGGATGTGGCTGACGCGCTTTCGCATATCGAGCAAAACAACGGCCTGCCCGCCGGGGGGCTGCAAGCCAAGCTGCAAGCCGCCGGCGTGCCGTACGCCACTCTGCTAGCCCAAATCCGCACCGGCATTGGCTGGCAGGAGGTGTTGCACAAGGTGCTGGGGCCAGGGCTGGTGCCCACGCCGGGCGACCTTGCGGCGCAGAAGGCGGCGCTGAAAGCCAGCCTCGGCGCCACGCAGTATCATCTGGCGGAGATCTTCATCCCGGTTACCGACCCGAGCGATGAAACCCCGGCGTTGAATTTCGCCAACACCGTTATTGCCCAGCTTCGCCAGGGCGCGCCTTTCCCTATTGTGGCGGCGCAGTTTTCGCAGGCGCAAACCGCGCTCTCCGGCGGTGACCTCGGCTTCGTGCAGCTCAGCCAGCTGGACCCGGCGGTGGCCGCCACGGTGAAGCAAATGCCGGTGGGGGCCATTTCCAACCCCATCCGGGTGCCGGGCGGGTACGATATCGTACAGTTGCTGGACGAGCATGACATTGGCAACCAGATGCAGACCATTCTGGATATCCGCCAGGCGTATGGCCAATATCCGCAGCCGGTGACGGGCGGGCAGCTCGGCCCGGTGCAGATCAATTTCATCACCCAGTTCATGGCCAAGGCCCAGAAGGCCACAAGCTGTGATGACGTGCAGGCGCTGGATGCCGCTTATGGCAATATTCAGCCGGCCGACCCTGGGCCGGTGAATCTTGCCACCGTTACCCCGCCTGCCTTCCAGCAGGTGCTGGCCAATCTGCCGCTCAACACGCTCAGCCGCCCGCTGGTGCAGGCCGCGGGTGTTTCGGTGGTGATGATCTGCTCGCGCAGCCAGGAAAAGGCGCAGCTGCCGCCGGATGACCAGATCGCCAACATGATTATCGACCGGCGCGTGCAGCTTGAATCCGAGCAGATGATGGACCAGCTCCGCCATCGCTCGGTTATTTTGCAGAATTAGCCGCATGCTGCGCCGCCTTTACAACCACACGCTGGAATTAAGCACCCGGCCTTGGGCGCCGCTCTGGCTGTTTCTGGTGGCGATGGCGGAGGCCAGCGTCTTCCCGCTGCCGCCAGATGTGCTGCTGATTCCCATGGCGCTGGCCGCGCCGCGCCGCGCCCTGCTGTTTGCGCTGATCGCGACACTGGGCAGCGTGCTGGGCGGGGCCATCGGCTACGGCATCGGCTATGGGCTGTTCGTCAAACTGGCGCAGCCGATCATCCATTTTTACCATTACGATGCCGCCTTCGCGGCGTTTCAGCATAAATTCGCGGAATACGGCGCGGCCATTATTCTCATCAAGGGGCTTACGCCGATCCCTTATAAAATCGTTACCATCGCGGCGGGGGCGGCCGGGTTCAATTTCTGGGCGTTCATGGGGCTCAGCTTCATCACCCGTGGCGCGCGGTTTTTGTTGGAAGCTGTGCTGCTGCGCTTTTTTGGCGAACCGGCGCGGGATTTCATCGACCGCCGCCTGGGGCTGGTTACCGGAGTGTTCGCCCTGCTGCTGGTGGGCGGGTTCTTAATCCTTAAATTCGCCTGACAGGATCGTAATCCTAAATTCGTCTCGTTTTTCAACACTTCCCCTGCCATATCCTGAAAATTGTTGAAATTCCAACAATTGCATAATTCCGGCTCAACAATCATACTCGCCTTCAATCTAGGCGGGTGGACGGATGAAGCAGGAGAAACGGGAACGGCACGCGAAGATACTCGCCACGCTTAACGCTGCTTCAAGCGTAAGAGTTGCCGAACTCGCCTATCAGCTCGGTGTTTCCACAGAGACCATCCGTAGGGATTTTGACGAGATGACCCGCGCCGGACAGCTCAGCCGCACTTATGGCGGCGCGGTGCGGGCGCTGAGCGCCGAACCCCATGCCCAGGCGCAGCCACGGGGGCTGTTGCTGGCTGAGCGCCAGCGCATTGCCAAAGCCACGGTGGATGCGGTGGCCGACGCGCGGATATTGCTGATTGGCAGCGGCGAAACGGCTGTGCATGTGGCCCGGCAAATCGCGCTCCGGATGAAGGATATTACAGTCGTTACCCATTCCTTCGCGGTGGCGGCGGCCGTTGGGGAGAATCACCGGATCGAGGTGATGATGATCCCTGGCCGGTACCATCCGGCCAAGGCCAGCACCACCGGCGGGCACGCCATCGTGTTCCTGCAAAGCCTGTACGCAGATTGCGTGATTTTGGGCGCCAGCGGCCTGACCGGCGATGGGCCAAGCCATGCCCTGCCCGAGATAGCGGCCGTGAACACGGCCATGCTGAACCGCGCGGCGCGTTGCCTGGTCGTCGCGGACCAGAGCAAATTCGACCAGCCGTTCTCCACGCGCTTTGCGGATTGGCCGCAGGTGAGCACGCTGGTAACAGATGCGCCGCCCCCCGCCGGTTTGCGCAAAACGCTTGAGACCAACCGCGTGAAACTGCTGGTGGCGTAGTTACACCATTGCCTCCAGCGCCTCGGCGGCGTCCAGCCAGGCCAGTTCGGCGGTTTCGATCTCGTTTTTCAAGACACCCAGACGCAGCGTGATCTTGGTTAGCTCCGCCGCCTTGGCAGGGGTGTAAATCCTCTCATCCGTCAGTTTCGCCTCCAGCAGCTCCTTCTCGGCGGTTAGCTTGTTCAGAGCGGCCTCAGCCGCCCTGGCCGCCTTTTGCAACGGCGCCAGCCTGGCGCGGTTTTCAGCGCGGGCGGCCTTGTCGTTTTTCTTCTCTTCGGGCTTTTTCGCGCTGGCTGGCGCGGCGCGCTCGCTCATGCTGGCGGCATAAGCGGCCAGATCGCCCTCAAACGGGGTGGCCTTGCCGCCCGCCACCAGCACCAGCCGGTCCGCCGCCAGTTCCACCAGATACGGGTCGTGGGAAATCAGTACCACCGCGCCCTCGAAATCCGTCAGCGCCTTGATCAGCGCGTCCCGCGCGTCGATGTCCAGATGGTTTGTCGGCTCGTCGAGAATCAGCAGATGTGGGGCATCGCGCGTGGCCAACGCCAGCAGCAGCCGGGCTTTTTCCCCGCCGGACATCTGCCCAACCGGCGTATTCACCCTGTCCGCATCCAGCCCGAAGCGTGCCGCCTGGGCGCGCAGTTGGGCGGGCAAAGCTTGCGGCAGCGCCCGGGCCAGATGGTCATAGGGTGTGTCGCTCAGCACCAGGTCATCCTCCTGATGCTGGGCGAAATACCCCACCCTTAAGCCCTTCACCCGGAACTCCCGCCCGCGCAGGGCCGCAAGCCTTCCTGCCAGCAGCTTCGCCAGGGTGGATTTGCC
>JAGWZS010000145.1 GCA_018971905.1 Rhodospirillales bacterium
CCGCCTGGCCGAGATTGGCCCCTATGGCGGCGATCTTGCCGTTCTTCACGGCGACATCGGCCTCCGCCTCGCCCCAGGGGAGAACCAGCGTGCCGTTTTCAAGGATCAGATCATAGCTCATGGCAAACCCTATAAACCCAAAAGCCGCAACGCGGCAGCCGTGACGGCCTCGACCGTAAGGCCATCCATCGGAGCCTCGCCTTCCGGCCCCGGCGCCACGGCAATGGCGGTGCGCGGCCCGGCAGGCGCGTATTCGCTGGCTTTGGAGCGGCCAAATAGCCCCAACGTGGGCGCACCTGCGGCGGCGGAAAGATGCATCAGCCCGGAATCATTGCCGACGAACAAGGCGGCGCGGCGCAGGCAGGCGGCAGCCTCGGGCAGGGATAATTGGCCGCATAAATTAACCGCCCCCGGCAGCGCCTTAAGAACCGGCTCAGCCAGCGCCGCCTCCTGTGCCCCCGGCCCGCCGAACACCGCCGCGCGGGCATCAGGAATTTTCGCGCGCAATTCATAAAATAAATCTATGAATCTTTGCGCCGGCCAGATCTTGCCCTCCCAATTCGCTGTCGGCGCCAGGGCGATGATGGGGCCAGCGCCCAGCAGGGCGGCGGCCTTGGCCTCATCATCCGCATCGGTCCAGGCCACGGGTAAAGGCGGTGGGTCAAACCCCAGCCCGGCGCCAAGCTGGGCATAGCGCCGCCCCGGCCTGCGCCCACCCTTCAGAATATGCCGCTTGCGCGCCGCCAGGAACAAGCTGATGCCGGAGCCGCGCATATCCACCGCAATGTCCCATACATGCGGCACGAGCTTGAGCCAGAGGCGCGGCCAGTGGCGGTCGAAGCTCTCCTTCTCGAACACGATCAGCCGCTCCAGCGCCGGGAAGCGGGTGAACACGCCCTCGGCCACCGTGCCACAGGCGATGGTAAAGCGCGCCTGCGGGTGGGCCAGCCTCAGGGCCTCCAGAATCCCGCAGGAAATCACCGCATCGCCAATCCGCGAGGACGTAATGAACAAGATCTTCATCTGCTGCGCCTGTAGCGTGAAGCCGCCACCCCGGCAAACGCCCGGGCTTGCAGCCCCCCCGCGCGCCCGCCATCTTGCGGGCATGAGCCATATCGCGCATCTGCCGCATCGCGGCGTTCTGGAACTCAGCGGGGCTGACCGTGTCACCTTTTTGAATGGGCTGGTGAGCAACGATGTCTCGAAAGCTGGCCCGGGCCGGGCCGTGTGGGCCGCGCTGCTGACGCCGCAGGGCAAATATCTGGTGGATTTTTTCGTGCTGTCAGACGGTGAGCGGTTGCTGCTGGACACAGCCTTGGCGGAAATCCCAGCGCTGATGCAAAAATTCCGGCGCTACAAGCTGAGGTCGGCGGTCGAGATAAAAGACCTCTCGGGCCAGCTCAAGGTTTTCGCCGCTTGGGATGGTATGCCTCCGCCAGTGCCGATCACCGCCGCCGACCCGCGGTTGCCCCAGGCGGGGTATCGCTGCCTGAGCGAAGATGAGGTGCCCTGCAACGCCAATGCGCAGGATTACACGGCGCACCGCATCGGCCTTGGCCTGCCGGACGGCGCGCCCGACCTGGAGCCCGATAAAACCCTGCTGCTGGAAGCCGGGTTCGATGAGCTGGGCGGCGTGGATTGGGAAAAAGGCTGCTACATGGGCCAGGAATTAACGGCGCGTACCAAATATCGTGGCCTGATCAAGCGCCGCCTGGTGCCGGTGAAGCTGGCACGCACCGGCCTGCCAGCCGGTACGCCGGTGCTGGCTGACGGCCAGGAGGTGGGGGTGCTGCGCTCCAGCGCGGGCGCTGACGGGCTGGCCACATTGCGGCTGGACGCGCTGGGCAAGGTTTTGTCGGCGGATGGCGCGGTGCTCACGCCCTGCCCGCCGGGCTGGATGAAGCTGCCAGACGCTTAATCAGAGTGTTCAGCGCGGCCGCGTGTGGCCGCCGCGCTCCAACAGCCAGCCGCCAAGGGCCAGCAGCAGCAACGAAGGCGCCAACGCCGAGAAGGCCGGGTTTACCGCCAGCAGCAGCCCCAGATAGCCGGTAATCTGCTGCACCAGCACGAACGCCATGCCAAGCAGCGCGCCGATGACGATTTGCCGTCCGGCCCCGCCCGAACGCTGCGGCCCGAACACAAAAGGTGCCGCGATGAGCACCATGCCGAGCAGCGAAAGCGGAATCGCCACCATGCTCCAGAAGCTTTGCTCATACACCAGCGCCTGCTGGTGCTGGCGCTTGAGCTGCCGCACATAGGCGTATAGCGCCAGGGGCGGCATCGTTTCCGGCGGAATGGCCAGCAATTGCAATTGCCGGGTGGAGAGGAAAGGCCTCCAGCTCAGCGACGCCGGATTGTCCGTCAAGGTCTGGCCATCGGCGATGAGGTCGCGGGTAATGCCGGTCAGGCGCCATGTGCCATCCGGCTGCGGCGCGGCGGTGTTTGCCTCGACCATGCTTTGCAGGCTGCCGGAGGGAGAAAAGGTGAAGATTGTCACCCCATGCAACTGTGTGCCCGCGAAGCTTTGCACGTTCAGGAACACCCGGTTTTTCTGGGCCCAGAAGCCGCCGTTGGAAAGCCCGGGCAGGGCGCTGCCCAGAGCCGCCGCCTGCTCTCGCTGCGCGGCCTGCTGGGCCGGTGGGATGATGAATTGCGCGACGAGAAACAGCACGACGATGACCGGCAGGCACAGCTTTGCCACCGCGCCGATGATTCTGGCCTGGGACACGCCGAAGCTGCGCAGGGCGGTGAGCTCGGAATGTTTGGCAAGGCCGCCCAGCCCCAGCAGGGCCGCCAGCAGCATGGAAACCGGGGCGAGGTGCAGCACCCGGCCTGGTGCGGTGAGCAAGGTATAGCTCAGCGCGCCCGCAAGCCGGTATTGCCCTTGGCCCACGAGGCTGAGCTGCTCAACAAAGCTCAGCAGGCTGAACAGGGCGGTCAGCCCGGCGGTGATCACCAGAAAAACCCGGCAGACCGCCTGGGCGATATAGCGTTCAAGCAGCATCGCGGCTGTCGGCCGGGCGCCAGCCGAGTGGCGGCGGGGAAGCGGGGTGCGGCCGGGGTGTGGCGCGCCAGGCCCGGCGGAGGGAAGGCGCGCACCAGAGCAGTGCCATGGCCAGCGCCAACGCCGCGGGCGCCCACCATAGGCCAGGAAAAGCCCCCACCTGCCCGTGCTGCACCCAGGTACGCGCCGTGGTGCAGAGCAGGTAATAGGCGGAATAAGCCAGAATGGCCGGGCCAAATTTGGCATAGCGGCTCTGGCGCGGGCGCCCCCGGCTTAAAGCCGCGCCCAGCAGCGCGAGCAGCAAGGTGGAAAGCCCGGTGGAAAACCGCCATTGCCGTTCGGCGATATCCGCGGCGTCCGATGCCGCCAGCAGATGCGCCGTGCTGGCCGCCACCGGGCTGTAGCTGGCGGCGCCGGGCAGGCTGCCGTCCGGGTCCAGGTTCAGCCCCGCCGCCACCAGCGATTGGTTTTGCATGGGGTGGCCGTTATCAAATTCGTACACATGCGCGCCAGAGAGATGCACGCTGCGCTGGCCATTGGGCCCCGCAACGGCTGGGCTGGCGAGGTCCGCGAAAATCACTTCGACCTGCCCGCCCTCCCGCTTGGCGATGAAGACATTTCTCGCGGCCGCGTGCGGCCCGGCGCGGCTGCCCAAAAACACCACCTGCGCGCCGTTCTGGCTGGCATAAAAGGCGCCTGGTTCCATGGCATTCACGTTCAGCGTGGCGGTGGCCTGGCGGGTTATGCTGTGCGAGGTGGCATAGGCCCAGGGGCGGGCAAATAGGGAAAGGCAGGCCACGCATACCGCCAGCCCCAGCGCCAGCCCCAGCACCGGGCGCACAAGCTGGCGCGGCCCCATGCCCAGCGCCAGCATGGCGGTTATCTCGCTGTCGGCTTGCAGCCGGCCAAAGGCCACCACCACCGCGATGAACAGCGAGATAGGGATCAGCACATCCAGCGAGATCAGCAGTTTCAACGCCGTGAGCGCCGCGATGGCCCCCACCGGCAGCAGGCCGTTCACGGCATCAGAGAGGATTCCCGCCAGGCTGTCACCCGCGAACAGCAGCAGCAGCACGCCCAAAATCACGGCGAAAGGCCGCGCGATCTCGCGAATCAGATACCCATCTGTTTTCAAGGCGCCAAACCAAACTCTATTCAGGGTGTCCAGAAAAACCGGCGTCCACCGGGCAATCCGGCGGGGCGTGGGTGTCATGGGTCCAGAAGGCTCGTGACAATGCGTTGCCCGCTCTTTAATAGAGGGGCAAATGGTTTGTATAGTTTTTATTGCACGAATGTCATGCGGACTGGGTGCATCGAACTGCTTAGGGAGCTCTGCGCCGCGACATGTCTGACCAGGCCAGCGAGATTCGTGAAGTTATTTTCGGCACGCTGCAGGCGGCTTTGCCTCGGGCGCACTCATTATCCGACGAGACCCATATCATCGAGGATCTGGGGCTTGATTCCGTCGCGGTGATGGATTTCGTCATGGAGATCGAGGATAAGCTCGATATTTCCGTGCCCCTGGACAAAATCGCCGAGGTGGAAACGCTGGGCGATCTTGTCGCCACCGTGCAGCGCCTGAAGCAAGCCGCGTAGCCGCAATGGCGCTGCTCGACAAATACGCGGCGCTGGCGGCGCAATACCGCCAGCTGGAGGACGCTGGCGCAAATCCGTTCAACGTGACGTTCGACGAGGTGGTCTCCCCCACGGAGGCTATCGTTGGCGGCCGCAAGACCCTGCTGCTCGGCACCAATAATTATCTCGGCCTTACTTACGACCCTGCGGTGGTGGCGGCCGCCAATGCCGCCAGCGGCGCTTTGGGTTCTGGCACCACGGGCTCGCGCATCGCCAACGGCTCTTACGGCGGCCACGGGCGGCTGGAAGCAGCGCTGGCGGATTTTTATGGCCGTAAGCACGGCATGGTGTTTTCCACCGGCTATCAGGCCAATCTCGGCATTATCTCGGCGCTGGCGGGCAAGGGCGACCATCTGCTGCTGGATGCCGATTCCCATGCC
>JAGWZS010000146.1 GCA_018971905.1 Rhodospirillales bacterium
CAGCATCAAGGTGACGACATGGCCATCCGCGTGCAGGCGCACTTTGGCCAGCACCGGAAAGGCAGCCAGAACACTTGCCCCCAGCGCCCAGAACCAGGAAATGCCCCAGCAGGCAAACCACACGGGCTTGTTGGCGGCGGCACTGCGCAGCAGTCGCGCATTGGCCCGCCAGAGGTTCCAGTCTAGTTTCAGGGCCGGGGCGGCGGGCTGCGTGCAGGGAATTTTCCTGGCGCTGACAATGCCCGCCAGCGCCAGTGCCACGGCTGCCAGCGGTGCCGCCAGCCTGCCATGGGGCAGCAGCACCAGCAGGCCGCCCGCCACGGTGCCAAGCACAATGCCGGCAAAGGTGCTGGCCTCTACCGCGCCATTGGCTTTCACCAGCCTGTTCCCGCTGAACAACTCCGGCAGCAGCCCGTATTTCAGCGGTGAGAAAAACGCCGCCTGCAGCCCCAGCCCCAGCAGCACCGCCAGCAGCAAATGGAAATGATTGCCCAGAAACCCCGCCAGGGCCAGCAGCATCAGCCCCAGTTCCCAGTATTTGGTCCAGAGAATTAGGCGGGCTTTGTCATGCGCGTCGGCCAATTGCCCCGCGGGGGCTGAAACCAGCATGTAGGGCAGCAGGAACAGCCCGCCGGAAAGGGCCGAGAGCGCACCGGCCTGGCGGGCGGAAAGCTGGTAGAGTGCCAGCACCACCAGCGCGTTTTTGAACAGATTGTCGTTGAGGGCGCCCAGCGCCTGCGTGATGAAAAGCGGAATGAAATACCGGCTGTTCAGCCTCTGGTCAGCCACGGCGAGGTTCCATCAACCGTACCGCCGCCCAGGCGCAGACCCCGCCGGTGAGCAGGCCGCCCAGCACGTCCGAGACAAAATGATAATCGGCGCAGACCAACCCGGCCATCACCAGCAGCACAATGGCGCCGGCCACAGGCCGCCAGCGTGGCCGCATAATCCAGAGAACCCCCAGCGGCGCGGCCGCGTAGCTGGTGTGGCCGGAGGGAAACGCGCCGTAAAGAATACTCTCGATAAAAGGGTGAAAGCCATAAACGCCGTATTGCAGCCAGGTGCCGGGCCAGGCGCGGCCAAAAATCCATTTCAGCTCATCCTTCGCGGCGGTTGCGGTAACTGTTGCCAGCGCCAGCGTCAGCCACAGCCGGTCCGGCAGGGTCTGGCCGCGCAGGCGCCGGAGCAGCGCATACAACAGAATGAGCCCGGCGGTGGGCAGCGCCAGCAAAGACGGCGCTGCGGCGGCCTGGAACAGCGGGCGCAGCTCTTGATGCTGCTGCCAGAAGGCGGCCACGGGTTTGTCGACAAACAGGATGCACAGCACGCAGGAAGCGGCCAGCGCGCCTGCCGTAGCGCCGTAGAGCAGCGGCGCCTTGCCCGCGTGTGGCCGCGCCACGGCTAAGGCAGCAGCACGGTGCTGCCCGTTGTCTGCCGGGCTTCCAGCGCGGCATGGGCGGCGGCGGCCTGTTCCAGTGGAAAGCTCTGGTTCACGTTGATGGTAAGCGCGCCAGAGAGCACGGCGCCGAACAGGGCGGCGGCGCCGGTTGCAAGGTCCTGCGGCGCTGCCATGTAGGTGGCGAAGCTCGGCCGGGTGAGAAACAGGCTGCCCTTGGTCACGAGGGTTGAAATCTCGAACGGCGGCACCGGGCCGGAGGCATTGCCATAGCACACCATCAGCCCCAGCGGGGCCAGGCAATCCAGGCTGGCGTTGAAGGTGTCCTTGCCCACGCTGTCGTACACCACCGGCACCATGGCGCCGGTGGTAATCTGTTTTACCTCCGCCGCCAGGTTCGCGTGGCCGATGATCGCGTGGGCCGCGCCATTGGCTTTTATCAGCTCCGCCTTGGCCTCTGAGGATACAACACCGATCACCTCAACTCCGAGATGTTTGGCCCATTGGCACAGAATCAGCCCCACACCACCGGCCGCCGCGTGCACCAGAATCTTTTGTCCCGGCTGCACTTTAAAGGTGCGGTGCAGCAGGAAATAAGCGGTCAGGCCGCGCAGCATCATCGCCGCGCCGGTTTTGCTGTCGATGCCATCTGGCAGCTTCACCAGCCTGTCGGCGTTGATCACCCGCTCCGTCGCGTAGCTGCCAAGCGAACCGCCGGCATAGGCTACGCGGTCTCCGGGGGCCACGTTGGTTACCTTTTCGCCCACCGCCAGCACCTTGCCGGCGCCCTCTATGCCAAGGGTGGCGGGCAGCGCCGTTTTGTACAGCCCGGTGCGGAAATAAATATCAATGTAATTCACCCCGATCGCCTCATGCCGGATCAGCGCCTCGGCCGGGCCTGGCTGGGGGGTGGGAAGCTGCTCCCATTTCAGCACCTCTGGCCCGCCATGGGCATGGATGCGGATGGCTTTGCTCATGCCTGGGCCGCCTTGGTCCGGCTTTCCAGCGCCAGCAGCAGGCGTTTGGTCGCCAGCCCGTCGCCGCCGGAATAGCCGCCGATGCCCGCGCTTGCGAGCACCCGGTGGCAGGGGATGAGGATGGGGATGGGGTTGGCGGCGTTGGCGCCGCCGATGGAACGCGCGCTGCCGCCGGCCTCGCGGGCGAGTGCCGCATAAGAACGGGTTTGCCCGTGCGGAATGGTGCGCAGCGCCGCCCACACCTTGCGGCGGTAGGGTGTGCCCATGGGGTTCAGCGGCAGGTCCGTGGGCAAGGGGGCTGCACCGTCGAAATACGCATCCAGCGCCGCCTTGGCCCGGTGCAGCAAGGGGGATGGGTCTTGCAGGCTGCCCCAGCCCCATTCCAGCGCCACGATGGCATCATCCTCGGCGAACAGCGTCAGGTCGCCGACCGGCGAGTGCATGGAAAGTACGGCCATGCGCGCAAGGCTAGACAATGCGCCCTGCATGATCAAGCGGGCTTGCGGCGCGGCCGCATGATCCGGCAGAGTGGCTGCCGTGATCCAGGCGGTAAGTAGCTGGTTTGATTTGCGCTTCACCCTGCGCCAGGCAACGCGGCTGTCGGCGCTGCTGCTGGCGCTGGCGCTGGGGGCCTGTGCTGGCGGGCCGCGGCTGCAACCACCGTCGCACTTCGGTACCTCCACCAACCTTTCCTGCGTGCCCTATGCGCGGGATGTCTCGGGCATCCAGCTCAGCGGTGATGCGTATGAATGGTGGGGCGAGGCGGAGGGGGTGTATCCCCGCGCGCACGCCCCCCGCCTGGGTGCCGTGCTGGTGATGAAACCCCATGGGGCGATGGATGTGGGGCATTTGGCGGTGGTGACGGCGATTGAATCCCCGCGCGAGGTGCTGGTGACACAGGCCAACTGGCTGCCCGGGCGCATTGAGCATAACCAGCCGGTGGTGGATGTCTCGCGGGGCAACAACTGGTCTCTGGTGCGGGTGTGGTACGAGCCCGCCCACGCGCTGGGCATCACGCGCTATCCCGCCTATGGCTTCATTCTGCCGAACTGAGTAAGAGCGCGGCATGATACGCGGCGCCTTTACCGTTGGAGCCTGGACGATGGCGAGCCGCGTGCTCGGCTTCGCGCGGGATATCCTGATCGCCGCCGTGCTGGGCACTGGGCCGGTGGCGGATGCGTTTTTTGTGGCGTTGCGCCTGCCCAACCTGTTCCGGCGGCTGTTCGGGGAGGGTGCGTTCAACGCCGCCTTCGTGCCCGCCATCTCCACCATTCTGCACAAGGATGGCTTGCGCGCCGCCACGGAATTCGCCGAGGAGGCAACAGCGGTGATGGCCCTCTGGCTGGGCGGGATCACCATTTTGGGCGAGCTGTTCATGCCCTGGCTGCTCTATGTGCTGGCGCCGGGCTTTGGCGGGCACGGCGGGCGGTTTGATCTGGCGGTGGACATGTCACGCATCATGTTCCCGTACCTGTTCTTCATCTGCCTCACCGCCTTGTTTTCGGGCGTGCTGAACGCGCTCAGCCGTTTTGCGGCGGCGGCGGCGGCACCGGTGCTGTTCAATGTGTTCATGATCGCGGCGATGCTCTGGCTGGCGCCGCATATGCGCAATGCGGGCTATGCGCTCTCCTGGGGTGTGGTGGTGTCCGGCGTTGCGCAGATGGGCCTGGTGCTCTGGGCCATCCGCCGGGCGGGTATGCGCTTCATCCGCCCGCGTCTGCATTTTTCGCCATGGATCAGGAAACTATTCCGCCGCATGGGGCCGGCCTTGCTCGGCGCCGGGGTAACGCAGCTGAATGTCTCTATCGACATTATCATCGCCACGCTGCTGCCCGCCGGGTCGGTTTCGGTTTTATATTACGCAGACCGGGTGAACCAGCTGCCGCTGGGCGTGATTGCCACGGCTGCCGGCACGGCGCTGCTGCCCGCGGTGACAAAACATATTGCCCTAGGCGAGGCGGCGGAGGCGAACACCGCGCTCAACCGCGCGTTCGAATCCGTGCTGATGCTCACCTTGCCCGCTGCCATCGGTCTTTCCGTGGCGGCGAAGGCGGTGATGGATGTGGCCTTTGTGCGCGGCGCTTTTACCGCCCATAACGCCGTGCTGGCCGGGCATTCGCTGGCGGCCTTCGCGCTGGGGCTGCCGGTGTTCGCGCTGGTCAAGATTTTAACCCCCGGCTTCTATGCGCGTGGCGACACGGTGACGCCGCTGAAAATAGGTGTGGCGGCGGTGGCGTTGAATCTGGGGCTGAACCTGCTGTTCATGCATCCATTAAAGGCGGTGGGCCCGGCGCTGGCCACCTCACTCTCCTCGGCCTTTAACGCCGCCTGGCTGTTTGGGCTGCTGGTCCGGCGCGGGCATTTCAGTTTCGATGCACCAAGCCGCCGCCGTATTCCGCGCATCCTGCTGGCGGGCGCGATTATGGCCGCGGCTTTGTGGGGCGTTGAACGCTTCCTGCCGCCGGGGGTGACGAGCCTTCCGCAATTTCTGCTGCTGGTGCTGGTGGGGGCGGTGTTTTATTTCGGCCCAGGCACGCTGCTGAAAGCGTTCGACCTGCGGGAGTTCCTGCATATTCTGCGCCGGCGGCGCAAACCGGCGTAATGCCTTCACGAGACGGAGATACACAAACCAT
>JAGWZS010000147.1 GCA_018971905.1 Rhodospirillales bacterium
CGTCAGGGTTTCACCGGGCAATTGAACGCCCTCTCCTGCCGCCAGCGCGGCGCCGGTAACGTTCTGCCTGGTGTTTTGCGGGTAGGCATTTGCGTCCATTTCGGCATAGGCGCCAAACCCGGCCACGGGGTCGGTAAGCAGAAGGCTGGGGGTAATACCCAGAACCGAGGAGCCGGCGCCGCCGTTGGGGGCGGAATCATAGCCAGCGCGGGCGGCAAGGCCGGGGCCAAGGTCCAGCGCGCCGAGCCGCCAGCCCGTGGCACCGGGCGCATTTTCGCGCCGCGCCGCAAGCCAGGATGAGTGCTGCGCGTACCCAGGAATGGTGCTGGGAAGCAGTTCATCCAGAATCTGCGCCTGCGCCGGAATTGGTAGAGCCAAGGCAAGCGGCAGCAGGGTGCGACGGAAAAACACCTAGCCTGGATAGCAGTTTAATGGAATTATGTTAATAAATAATCAACTTTAGGTTTATTTTATGCGTAACCGGCGCGCGGATATCGACATGGCCAAGGGCTTCGCCATTCTGCTGGTGGTTTTTGGGCACCTGGTAGCGCGGCAAGACCCGCAAGGGGTGCACTGGTATGAGCCTTTGCGCCGGGCCGTTTACGCCTTCCACATGCCGTTTTTTCTGTATCTCAGCGGGCTTGTGGCGTCCTTCGGCTTTGTGGCATCCGGGCGGCGGGCATTTTGGCCATCTGCAAGGGCGCGCGCGCACCGCCTGCTGCTGCCATTTTTTGGGCTGGGGCTGCTGGTGCTGGCGGGCAAGCTGGTCGCGTCGCGGTTTTTCTTTGTAGACCATGTGCCAGCCTCGATTTCGGCCGGGCTTGATGGGCTTTTCTGGCACACCGAAGCAAGCCCGGCCTTGTCCATCTGGTATATGTTCGTGCTGTTTGTACTTTCTATCGCCACGTTGTGGCTGCTGGACGGCCAGCCGAAAAGATTGTCGTGGCTGCTGGCTTTCTCCCTGCTGCTCTGCTGGCTGCCAGTGCCTGCCTACGCCTATATGGACCGGGTTTTCGCTTATGCGCCGTTTTTCCTGATGGGTGCCGCGGCCGGGTTCGCCGAGCCGCGCTGGAACCAGCTGATGGACCGCGCCTGGCCATGGGCACTTGCCGCATTGTTGGCTGGGTTAATTGGCGTGGCACTCTGGGGCCGAGAGGGTGAGCAAGAGACGGTGATGCTGCCACTGGGCACGCTTTCCATGCTGGCGCTGCATGGGGCAATGCGGCGGATACAACCGGGCAGACTACACGGCATCCTGCTGTTTTTCGGGCGCTACAGCTTCATGATTTATCTTGGCAACACAATCTGCATCGGCTTGGCCAAGGGCATGATGCTGCGCTTCATATCCTGGAACGGGGCGCATTTTCTGCTTTATGCGCCCGTGTTGCTGGCGGCGGGGCTGTTTGGCCCAATCGCGCTCAAGCATTACGGGTTCGCCAGAATGCCCGCATTGAACCGGCTCACGGATTAGCGGTCTTTCGAGAAATACCCGCCATAGCGTGGGGCGTAGAATTCAGCGTCAGCATGGCCAGAGCGGCCGTGCGCCTTGACATTTACCCGCGTTAGCGCCGCGCCCGCGAGCCTCACTCCCGCCTCATGCAGCAAGGTAATGGCACCATGCACCACGCGGCGCGGCGTATGCCCCCAGCGCACGCACAACAAGGCGGCATCCGCCAGACGCGCCAACACGCGGCCTTCCGCCAGGGCAAACGCGGGTGGCGCGTCCAGCAGAACGACGTCGTAATCTTCACGCAGTATGCCCAGCAACGCAGGCAGTGCGGGGGAGAGGAAAAGATTCAGTGCCGCCCGGCTTTGCGTGCCGGCGGGCAGCACGTCGAGCGGCGTCAGCCGGTCCCGCACCACGCAATCAGCCAGTGCCACCTGTCCCGTCAGATGGTCCGCGAGCCCTGGCTTGCCGTCAATTCCGAATACGGCATTGAAGCTGGGTTGGCGCAGGTCGCCGTCAATGGCCAGCACTTTTAGCCCGGAAACCGCCATGGCACGGGCCAGGGAAATGCAAAGGGTGGTTTTTCCCTCGCCTGGCCTGGCGGCCGTTACGGCCAGAACCCGGCTTTGCCCCGCCCCCAGCCCCAGCCCGGTGCGCAGCGCGCGAAGCTGCTCGGCATAAAGCGAAAAGGGCGCAAGCAAGGAGGCTTCGGCCGGGTTTTCGGTTTCCGGCAGCAGCGCGTGGCAGATGAGCCCGAATTCAGCCCGCAATTCGGAGCCAGAGCGCAAAGAGGTGTCCAGCGTATCCAGCAGCCCGGCGAGCAGCACGCCCAGACACAGGCCCAGCATGAGAGAGGCGCCAAACACCAGCGGCGCATGGCGCGAGATGGGGTGCGCGGGCACAGCTGCGCCTGAGAGGATACGCGCGTCTGGCTTCGTCAAAGAGGCGTCCTGCGCCAATTGCCCGGCCTGAAGCGTCATGGCGCGCAGCATGTCCCTCCCGGCCGCGGCGCGCTGCTCCAGCGCGCGCACTGGGGCGGCTTCTTCGTCCTCTGTCTGGCTTTGAGCGCGCGCCTGAGCCAAGGCCGTCTGCAACGTGGCCACCTGGGCCTGATCCGCCACCACCTCGGTGCGCGCGGCATCCATCTCGCGGATGGTCTCGGCGGTAATCTGCCCGGTGAGGCCGGCAAGCTGCGCGCGCGCAGTGGCCAGCGGCGGGTAATCAGCGCCGTATTCACTGGCCAGTGACCGCACCTGGGCAGTGAGTTCCGCCTGCTGGGTGCGTAGCGGCAGCAGATTGGGGGCGATGGCGGCATTGGCGGCGGCGGCATCGCCCCCGGCATTGTTGGCGGCATCCAGCCGGGCCTGGGCCATGGCCAGAGCCGCCTGCGCCTCCACCAGCGAGGCAGCAAGGCGGCTCGCGGTTTCGGTGGTGAGGCTGGCCTGCGCGCCCTGCACCATGCCCGCCCCGGCCCGCGCCCGGGCCAGGGCTGTTTCGGTATCGTCCAGCTGCTGCTGCACAACGGCGGAATGGGCTTCAAGCCAATCCTGCGCGTCTGTTAATGCCTGGAAGGAGGTTTCGCGCTCATGGTCCAGATAAAGCTGCATCGCCAGATTTACCCCGTCCGCGGCAAGCTGGGGCGATGGCGCGCTGAATGAAACGCTGATCACCCGCGAGCCGGGCAAAACCGAAATGGTGAAACGGCTTTGCACGTCGGCCGCCAGTTCCATACGGGATGGCGGGGCCGGGCGCGGCAGCAGCGTGAAGGGAAAGCGGCGGCGCAGGGCCGGATTAAAGACTGGATTATTCTCCAGGCCGAGTTGCCGCACGATGGTGGTGGCGGCGGGCAGCGAGGCAATAATCGCCCCCTGGCTGGCGGTAACGGCGTCTTCGTCCAGGCTGTTTTGCAGCGCGGCCGAAGGGCTGCCCGGCACGGCCGCGCCAGCCGGGTCGTACAGCACAATGCCGGTGGCGCTGTAGCTGGCGGGCAATATGGCCAGAGCAATGGCCGCCAGCGCAGGAATGGTAAAGGCGCAAGCCAACACAAGCCGCCAATGCCGCCGCAAAATTAACCACTGCGCCGCGGCCGGCCGCATGGCTGGCAAGGCAAGGCTCGGAAGCGCGATGCTCATGACCAAATCATTAACAAAGCTTCGTTAACTTAACAATCTATAGTTGTGGGTATGGTGCTACCCAAGGGCGACTGCCTTGGGTCATCCGGTCTGTCCGCACCAATACGCCCGATGGTTTCAGCCAAGCGGCGGCCGCCCCCGCGCGGGCGGTTAGGCCTGGGTCCAGCGTTGGCACGTTCGCGCAACCTGGCTGCGCCACCGGCGAAACCAGCAATGCCGCGCCCAGGCAATCCGTAACCGGCGCGGCGGCATAGAGCACCCGGCCAAGCAAGCAGGCCGAGCCGCTGCACTGGGCGGGAATAAGCGCCCGCCCGCCCCATACGCTCTGCCATTGCTCCAGCGTGAATTTGCTGGCCTTCGGCTCCTCCACCAAATACACCCCGGCACCAGCGCGGATGGCGATAAGCTTGGCATCCGGCGAGATCAGCACATCCGGCGGACGCGCCAGCAGCGCCACGGCCAACCCCACCGCCATGAGTGCAACACCAGCCCCCCGCGCGCGGGAGCGCCAGACGCACAGCCACGCCAGCCCCGCCGCGATCAACAGAATGGCGGCGTTTGGCATGGGCGCAACAGACACAAGCGCCTTCGGCCAGGTGGCAATATGCTGTGTCACCCAGACGATGATGGCAATGCCCCAGCCCATGGGTTTGAAAGCCAGCCAGGCCAGATGCAGCTTCAGCAAAGCCAGCCCAGCCAGCCCCCACGGCATGATCCAGAAGGCGGTGAGTGGCACGGCGATGAGGTTGGCGGGGATCCAGTACGGCTCGACCTGCTGGAATTGATAGGCCGAGAACGGCATGGAGGCCGCACCCGCCAGCAGGCTGGTGAAGGCCAGTTCCGCCACATGCATCAACACCGCGCCCCCGGCACCGCGCGAGGCATGAAAGCGCAACCACACCGGATGCACCGCCGCATACCCCGCAATCAGCGCCGCCACGGCGGAAAAACTCATCTGGAAGCTGGCGGAGAGAATCGCCTCGGGCGTTGCCAGCAACAGCACCATCGCAGCGATGGCGAGGCCGCGCATGGAAACCGCCTTGCGCCCGATCAACACGCCCAACGTGACGAGGCTGGCCATGGCCAGGCTGCGCAGAATCGGCAGATGCGCGCCCGTGAGCAGCGCATAGCCACCGCCGCCCATTAGCGCCAGCACCGCGGCAATGGGCTTGCCCGGCCAGTGCAACGCCATCCAGATATTACGTGACAACAGCCAGCGCGCGGCAAAAAATACCAACCCCATGACAATGCCGACATGCAGCCCCGCCACGGCGAGAATATGCGCAAGGCCCGAGAGAACGAAGTCTCTCCGTTCATCGGGCGGGATGATCTGCTCATCGCCCGTGAGCAGCGTGACAGCAATGGAGCCGGTGGAAATCGGCAATGTTTGCAAGATCGCAGAGGCAATTTCAGCGCGC
>JAGWZS010000148.1 GCA_018971905.1 Rhodospirillales bacterium
GGCTTGCTGGGAAACAGCCGGTAGAGCGTCTGCTTGGAGATTTTGCACGCCGCCGCGATATCCTCGGTTTTGGTTGCGCCATAACCCCGCTGCACGAACAACCGGCGTGACTGCGCGAGAATTGTGTGCCGCTGGGTATCATCGCACAGGGCTTTTGGCCTGCCCCGGCCCTTGCAGTAGTCGTTAGGCGTTCCCATTATACCTGTTCCGTTAGCACCGCAGCGCCGCAGCCCGCAACCGTGCGCGGCTTGACAGCCACAGGACCCCCGAATATCAGTACTAATAAGTACCGTAAATGTTCCGAGCGGCGGTATTGTGTCCGTCTCGTGCATATTAGCTGTTTTTAACTCGCCCGTGAGGTTTTGATGCCCGCCGATCTCCCTTACCCTGCACGCAAACGCGCGGCGGTGGCCGCTTGCCTTGCCGGTATTGTCCTGCTCGCGGGGTGCGAAAAGAAACAAGCGGCGCCGCCGCCGGTGCCGCAGGTGGGTTTTATTACCATCCACACCCAGCCGGTGCTGCGCACCACGGAGCTTCCGGGCCGTACGGAGGCTGTGGTTACCGCGGATATTCGCCCGCAGGTGAGCGGGGTGATCTTGCAGCGCCTGTTTGTGGAAGGCGGTGATGTGAAGGCGGGGCAGCAGCTTTATCAGATCGACCCCGCGCCATACCAGGCCGTTTATGACGGCGCCGTTGCCACGCTGATGCACGACCAGGCGCAACTGGCCACCGACGAGGCCCAGGCGCGGCGTTACAAGCCCCTGGCCGCCGCCCAGGCCGTGAGCGCGCAGGATTACGAGAACGCCCTGGCCACCGTGGCGGAGGATGAAGCCAATGTTGCCTCCGCCAAAGCAAATATCGAGAGCGCGCGGATCAATCTGCAATACACCAAGATGTATTCCCCCATTTCCGGCACCATCGGCGCTTCGTCGGTCACGCCGGGCGCGCTGGTGACGGCGGACCAGACCACGGCGCTGGCCACAGTTACCCAGCTCGACCCGATTTATGTGGACCTTAACGAATCCTCCACCACCTGGCTGCGTTTGAAACAGGAGGCGGACTCCGGACAGCTTGAAACCGCGCCTGATGGCTCAGCCAAGGTGACACTGACACTGGAAGACGGCAGCACCTACAACCTGCCCGGTAAGCTGCAATTCGCCGAGGTGAATGTGGACCAGAGCACCGGCACGGTGCTGGTGCGCGCGCTGTTTCCCAACCCGCAGCATCTGCTGCTGCCGGGCATGTATGTGCACGCAGAATTGCAGGAAGGCGTGAACAAGAACGGCATATTGGTGCCGCAGCAGGCTGTCTCCCACAACACCCATGGCGATGCCACGGTGCTTCTGCTCAACAGCAAGAATGTCGTCTCGGAGAGAATCATCCAGATCGACGGCAACGTGGGTAGCGACTGGGTGGTGACCGGCGGCCTGAAACCGGGCGACCGTGTCATCGTCGACGGGCTGCAGAACGCGACTGACGGCGCAACCGTTTCGCCTGTCGACGAAACCGCGCAATTCGCATCCAACCCTGCCTCCTGAGCGAAGGGCCGAAACTCCGCCATGTCACGTTTTTTCATCGACCGGCCGATCTTCGCCTGGGTGCTGGCGCTTGTCGTCATGCTGGCCGGCGCCATCGAGATTCTTCAGCTCCCAATCGCGCAGTACCCAGAAATCGCCCCGCCAGCGGTCAGCATCAGCGCCACCTACGCTGGCGCCTCGGCACAGACCGTCGCCAACACCGTGGTCAGGCCAATCTTGCAAGAAATGTCCGGGCTGGACGGGCTGGAATATATCGACTCTACAGCTGAATCCACCGGCACCGTCACCATCACGCTGACCTTCAAGCAAGGCACCAACCCCAACATCGCCCAGGTGCAGGTGCAGAATAAGCTGCAGCTCGCCGAAGCCAATTTGCCAACCGAGGTCACCCAGGCGGGCATTAACGTCCAGAAGGCCGAAAAGAACTTCATGCTGTTCTTCGCCCTGGTTTCAACCAATGGCAGCATGTCCCGCTATGACATCGCCGATTACATCGCCTCGAATATCGAGGATCCGATCACCCGCGTGCCGGGCGTGGGGGATTATCAACTGTTCGGCTCGGAATACGCGATGCGCATCTGGTTAAACCCGGATGAGCTGTACAAATACGGCCTTACGGTGCCGGATGTGATCACCGCCCTTAAAGACCAGAACATCCAGGTGCCCTCGGGCGAGCTGGGCGGCCAGCCCGCGGTGCCAGGCCAGCGGCTGGACGCGCTGATCACCGGGCCGAGCGAATTCACCAAGCGTAGCCAGTTCGAGAATGTGCTGCTCAAGGTCGAGCCCAGCGGCGCGCAGGTGCGGCTGAAGAATGTCGCGCGGGTGGAGCTTGGGCCGCAGAGCTACGCCATCAACAGCCTCTTCAATGGTATGCCCGCCAGCGCCATGGGCCTCAAGCTCACCCCGGGGGCCAACCAGCTGGATACGGAAAAGGCCGTGAAAGCGGAGCTGGCGGTGCTAACGAAACACCTGCCCCCCGGGCTCAAACTTGTGTACCCGTACGATACCGCACCCTATATCGTGCTGTCATTGCGTGAGGTGGTGCAGACCCTGCTGGAAGCCATCGCGCTGGTCTTCCTGGTCATGCTGCTGTTCCTTCAGAACCTCCGTGCCACGCTGGTGCCCACCATCGCGGTGCCGATCGTGCTGCTCGGCACATTCGGCGTGCTCGCCGCACTTGGCTACAGCATCAACACGCTCACCATGCTGGCCATGGTGCTGGCGGTGGGCCTGCTGGTGGATGATGCCATCGTCGTGGTCGAAAACGTCGACCGGCTGATGCATGAGCGCGGGTTGCGGCCGAAGGAAGCGGCGCGGCAGTCGATGCACGAAATCTCTGGCGCGCTGATCGGCATCGCCCTGGTGTTGGCGGCGGTGTTCCTGCCGATGGCGTTTTTTGGCGGCTCTACCGGCGTTATCTACCGGCAGTTTTCCGTCACCATCGTTTCGGCCATGGTGCTCTCCATCCTCACGGCGCTCATCTTCACGCCCTCGCTCTGCGGCACATTGCTGAAGCCGCCCGCGGAGGGCGCTGGCACGCGCGGCTTCGCCGGCTGGTTCAACCGTGGGTTCAACCGTTCCCGCGAGGGGTATCTCAGCGGCGTGCGCAAGCTCACACGCCGCAACCGCCTGACCATGCTGGGCTTTACCTGCATCGCCATTCTCACGGTGTTTCTGTTCACGCGCCTGCCCATCGGCTTCCTGCCGAACGAGGACCAGGGCCTGCTGATCGGGCAGATCAGCCTGCCCACCGGCTCCACGGCGGAGCAGACCCAGGCGCTCAGCGCCACGGTACGCAAATACATCTTCAAGACCGAAGGCAATAACGTAAAATCGATTTACACAGCCTCTGGCTTCAGTTTCGCCGGGCAGGCGCAGAATCAGGGCTTCCTGGTGATGCTGATGAAGCCTTGGGCAGACCGGCCCGCGGCCTCGCAGAATGTTTCCGCCATCGCGCAGCGCGTGATGGGGCATTTCGCTGGTAACCGCGCGGGGCAGGTGTTTATCGTGCAGCCGCCGCCGGTGCTGGAGCTTGGCAACGCCACCGGCTTCGACATGGAGCTGATGAACTCCGGCAATATCAGCAGCCAGGATTTCTTCGACGCACGCAACAAGTTTCTGCAGCTCGCCGCGAAAGACAAGCTTCTGGCCGCCGTGCGCCCCAACGGGCTGAGCGAGGCGCCGCAATACGTGCTTGACGTGGACCGGGAAAAAGCCGCCGCGCTGGGCGTTCCGCTGGCAGATATCAACACCACCATCCAGGGGGCGCTGGCTTCGGAATTCGTGGATCAGTTCATCCGCAATGGGCGCGTGAAGGATGTCTATATCCAGGGTGAGGCAGATGCGCGTATGCAGCCGGATGATCTGGACAAATGGTATGTCCAGAACAGCGCGGGCGGCATGGTGCCGTTCAGCGCCTTCGTAACCGGCCATTGGACCGTGGGTCCGCAATCCGTCGAGATTTATAACGGCGATGAGGCTTACGAGATTCTCGGCCAGCCGGCGCCCGGTGTCAGCAGTGGTGCCGCGATGCAGGAGGTTGAGAAAATCGCGGCGCAGATGCCGCCAGGCGTCACCATGCAATGGACGGGACTTTCCTACGAGCAGGTGGCCGCCGGGTCGCAGACAACAGCGCTTTACACCGTCTCCGTGGTGTTCATCCTGCTCTGCCTCGCGGCACTTTACGAAAGCTGGTCCATTCCCGCGGCGGTGATGCTGGTGGTGCCGCTCGGTATCATTGGCGCGGTGCTGGCCAATCTGCTGCGCGGCATCAACAACGATGTGTATTTCCAGATCGGCCTGCTGACCACGATGGGCCTGGCGGTGAAAAACGCCATCCTGATTGTCGAATTCGCGCGTAATTTCTACGAGCAGGGCGAAACCCTGGTTGAGGCGGCGCTGCACGCGGCGCGGGAACGGCTGCGGCCGATCCTGATGACCTCCATCGCCTTCATCTTCGGCACCTTTCCGCTGGCCATCGCCAGCGGTGCCGGGGCCGGGGCGCGCACCGCCATCGGCACGGCGGTGGTGGGCGGCATGTTCACGGCCACCATCCTCGCCATTTTCTTCGTTCCTGTGTTCTTTGTAACGGTGCTGGGGTTCATGAAGGTTAAACGTAAGGCCGAGCGTGACGCCGCGGAAGCCGCCGCATCGCAGGGGGGCAACAATCATGCGTAATGTAAAAGCCTCCGCCTTGCTGCTTGGCCTGCTCTCAGGGTGCAGCTTTATCCCGGCCTATCACCGCCCGGCCCTGCCGGTCACCAACCAATATCCGGTGGCGGGCGGCTCCGGCCCGGCCGCGGCGAGCATCGGCTGGCGGGATTTTTTCCAGGACCCCGCCCTCCAGGATCTCATCGCCCTCAGCATCGCCAACAACCGTAATCTGCGCGTTTCGGTGCTGAACGTGGAAGAAGCCCAGGCGCAATACCGGGTGGACCGTGCCGGGCTGTT